>NZ_WBYY01000059.1:0-17195 GCF_048985645.1 Exiguobacterium sp. A1_3_1
GATACATACTCCTCGGTATCATCAGTGAAGAGGAAGGGTATATGCACGAAGCAGAACAGTTTTTCCTTTCAGCCATCACACGGTTCCCTGAAGAGCCAGCAGGACATCGTTTCCTTGCCGTCCATTACAATCATCGTCAATTTTATGGGGAGTCCGCTGTTCATGCGTTTACATATTTAAAGAAGGTTGGCGCATCTGGAATCGATACGCTGATGGCCATTGATTCCATCCAACAATTAGACGGTCATTCAATCGACATGTTGGAAGCACTCTATACATTAATCCTTGGCGTATCCCATCTCGACAAAACCAGCGTCTTTCATGCGACAGCTTCTGTCAATCAAAGCATTCAATATGAGAAGTTGCATGCTACATTGCGCGAAGACAGCGACGAGACCCTCTACGCTCAGCTCGACGAATGCCTTTCCAACATGCTCGAGCATGGCTTGTTCGCAGCTGTTTATGACGATTCCGAAGAAAAGATCTATCGCCATGTCTTTCAGGAGATGTGTCGGGATATGACAATCCGTCATGCAGGTTGGCGTGCGTATCCGGACTATATTCGATTACGCTTTCTCTATTTCAAACAATTGTTGTTACGCGACTGAACGTTAAAAAGCAAACGCGACGAGTGCCGCGATCGTCCATGGCAAGATCAAGTTGTCGAGATCGCGATATGAGATGGCTTCGATCAAGGCTGCGATGTTCGCAAGCAAGAAGCCATAACTGACAGCGAGCCAAACCGGTTGTCCATAAAACAAGAACGTCACGGTCAACACGAGGAATGACGCCAAAAACAGGGCGATACTTCCTTCAAAGGATCGCTTCGTCTCACCACGGACGTAAAACGTCTTCCCGAAGCGTTTTCCGACGAGAGCCGCGAGACCGTCGCCCCAAGCAAGCACCATGCTTCCCGCAACAAGCGCCATCGGTTGTCGCTCGAAGAAGAACAGGACGAGTCCCGCTAGAGCGAGTGGATAATAGACCGTTCCGTAAGAAGGACGATCGACATCGTGCATCTGACCGATTCCTTTTCGTAGTGTCACTAGATTTACGACAGCAAAGAATAACAGCGGTACGATCGCAACGTACCAGTGATCGAGCCAGAGCAGCGCAAGAAATACCCAGTGACCGACAGCAATATGAATCCATTTCCGAACCGTCTCGGGAGAAAAGCCGAAACGGCGTCCAATGACCTCCAGGATGACGAGAACTAGCCCGACGATTCCAATCGTGCCAAGAGCAGCTATCCATTCCATCGTCATTCCCCCTTTCTTTCCTATTATTGTACGTTGTTTCAGTTGTCATTTGCCCTATTGAACCTTCATTTGATAACATAAGGTCAAATGACGTCCTAGAGAGGAAGTTTTGGAAATGTATGATGCTCAAGCAGTCCAAACATTATCAAGTTGTCTGCAACGCTTGAACGAAGGAAAAGGAATCGAACCCCTCGTCGCAACGGAAGGCACAGAATTGCCGAAGGTCATCAATCGCTTGAAGCAATTCGATCCATTAAAAAATGGTCTATCTATCAATGAAATCGTTCATTTGGCAAATGCCCTGATCGGCGAACATATGTCAGCGACGACGATCCAGAACTGGACGAAACGTGAAGTCCGGGACATCATCGGCGTACCGCATCGCGGAAAGAAGTACTCGATCAATCAAGCTTCGATCATCTATCTACTGGATGATTTGAAACACCTCTTCTCGTTAGAAGAAACACGAGAACTACTGACGATCGTCTTTAAGAATCCGAATATTGATGAGGATGATTTAATCAGTCCGCTTAATTTTTACCTCGTCTATACGCAACACGCGGAGACAAGTGGTCCGATCGAATTGACGGAGAAGCGTCTCAGACGCTCGCTCGAGCGCATTAACGCTTACCGCCCTGAAACTGTCCACGTTCTCCAACTGTGTCTCTATGCCCGTCGTGTATCGCATTTAACACACGAAGCGAAACAACGTCTCCATCATGTTCTGCAAACGACATGATGAAAAAAAGATGCCATCCATGTCATGGAAGGCATCTTTTTTTATTTAGACGGCTGTCAGTGATTTATAGTGGACGTTGTTCGTCAGACTTTTCAAGACAGAGAGTAGTTCGTACATCGAGAGTTTGTCAGCATCCTTGACGAGACGGTACTCATCACCGTCTTGCAACAATTCAGCAACGACTTCTCCAGCTGCACTCCGTACGGAGAATTTTCCTTTTGTCAGGTCGAAGGAAATCGTGAATGTACCACGCTCATACACGTTGTACTCACATTTCTTCGAGAAGAGCGAAAACTTCTCACGCATTTGACCTACCTCTTGTCCATCATGGTTCATCACGACCCACTTCTTACACGTCGGAATGAACTTACCAAACGCTACCCCTCTACCTTCACCATTCATTACTTGAACACGACCATTCTCGTCGTGTTGAACCGCACCGATCATTTGGTGCGCTTCATCATAAATCGCGGCATGACCTTGCGAAAAAACGCAACCCTGCACATAGACAACTTTGCGCAACAGAAATTCTCCTCTCACTGCTAAAACGTGCTGGTTTTTCGTCCCCAGTTTATTTAGACATCCTGTATAGTTTAACTTTCTTTATCTGTATGATATTTCGTTAACGAAAATGATTATTGCACCGTTTCTCCAAATTGACAACCCCCTTTTGTCGACAATCATTCGACATGTTCAATGCAGGTTCATCTCCTTTGCAAATGCGAGCAATTCTTCCCGATCAATGAGGCGAACCTGATTTGGTTCCGCTAGCTGATATGCAGCTTCCGTAAAGGTCGAATTCGTAACGACCCACCCCTCGTCCATCCCATAGAATGGAACCGAGGCAGCGACCTGTTGAACCGCTTCGAGCCCTACAGCCGCACTATATCGCTTTGCCTGGATGGCAATCTTATACCCTCGTTCATCCTCTATCAACAAATCTGCTCCGAAGTCGCGTGAAGCAGGTGTCAACTCGACTCGATATCCTGCTGTTTCAAATAAATCGGCAAGCCATTCTTCAAATTCTCGTCCTTCCATTCGATCGAGTCGTTTTTCAAGCGACGGCGTTAAAATGGACAAAAGAAGAAAAAGGATACACCCTACTATACTGATGATTAAGATTAAAGGTTCCCAAGAACTCGAAAAAAAATAAGTTCCGAAAATTCCTATCATTGCAAACAAAGCTGCTAGTAACAATCGTTTTCGTTTCAATCGTTTCATCGTGCTTTTCTCCTCTACTTCGTCGTGACCTTTTTTTCACTATACTAAAATTCTTCGTCGGTTGCTTCCTTCAACAGGAAACACGCCTCATCTTGCAGAAGTAAGCTGAGGAAAGACTGTCTTAAAATCCATGGTCGAAGACCAGTCAGGAGGTAGCTCATGGCAGAACATTCATCCCCTTCATCGATACGAATCATTCACGCGACGATACGTGCTATGAAAGACCCCGTTCTTCTAGTCGATGCAAATGGAAAGATTCAATTTCATAATGACGCGTTTCAACACCAGTTCATGAACGCTCCGAATATCGAAACCATTCAGGAGCTGTTTCCCATCACGGATGATTTCTTTCCATTACAGAAGGAAGCCGTCATTTCAACGACATATCAATTAACAGTCACAGCGATTGAAGCGACGGACTATTTTCTTGTCCATGTCGCTCCCCTGAAAATCGAGGACTTATTCAATTCAACACTAGATACTGCTCTATTCATCACCGACTCCGAGTTTCGGATTCAAACCTGTAACGAGGTGGCAAGCACCTTATTTCGTTTCGAGCATGCCGAAGACATCATGGGTCTCCAAGCGACGGTTCTACATGATGCGAAGGAAATCACTACCCGCCGTCAACATCTCGAACAATTGAACTTAAAAGACTTATCGGACGCGCAACTTTTTTTACTGCATGGACGGGAAGCCGAAAATGAATGGACCTATCATCGTTTGGATGGCTCAACGTTCCATGGACGCCTTTATATGACACGGTTACCAAACGATACTTACTTCCTGCTCATTCAGGACATCACACCGCAAAAACAAATCGAATGGCATCTGACGAAAAGCGAACGCCGCTTCCGACTCTTCTCGGAATCCGTCGTTGAAGCCGTCATCTTTCATGACCACGGAATCATCATCGATGCCAATCGCGCAGCAGAAGTCATTTTCCGGACGAAACTCGAGAAAATGAAAGGCAAGACGACGCTTGAATTGATTCATCCGGATCATCACGCGCGTGTCTTGCAACGCATCGAGGAGCATCGAGAAGAACCATACGAAGTTCTCGGTCAACGTGCCGACGGAACCTCTGTCGAAATCGAAGTCTTCCCGCGTGAAATCATCTACAACAATATCCGGATGCGTGTCGCCGTCGTTCGTGATATTACCGAACGAAAAAAGATTGAGAAAATGCTTGAACGCGAAAAAAATGCCATCATGCGTCAGCGTGATATCACACAATCGATTCTTCAAGCATCCAATGAAGGTTTCCTACTGACAGAAGAGGATGGAAGTTTCATCTTCATGAACGTCAAAGCACGCAAATTACTCGATGTCCCAGGCATTGCACCAAGTAAGATTCAAGAACGAATCAGTCTGATTCCGAATCTCGATTTGAACACTCGATTCGAGATGCTCCGACAAGTAGAAGAATTACTCGCCGGAAAACATTCTGAACTATCGTTTCGTTTCACGTTACAGCGACCAAATGAGTCCAGTCCACTTTATTTCGAATTTTATGCGACTGCGATCAAAAAGGAGAAGAGCCGCATTTCTCGTCATGGCTTCCTATTTGTTTTCCGTGACCGGACAGAGGAAGCGAAGATGGATCAAGTAAAAGACGAACTCGTCAGTACAGTATCGCATGAGTTGCGCACGCCACTGTCCTCCATTCTTGGCTATATGGAATTACTACGATATAAAAAACAATCGGCTGATCGAATCGAACGGTATGTTGAGATCGTTCACGAAGAGACGAAACGATTGACGACGCTATTAAATGAGTTTTTAGACATTCAGCGTCTAGAAGGTGGAAAACAGGAGTATACCTTCACGTCGTTCTCGTTACGCGATCTTCTCGCATCAACCGTCGATGCCTATGGTGAGACCGTCGAGACGCATCGAATTGATCTAGAACTACCAGAGGATCCTGTTCTGATTTTTGCGGACGAGCACAAAATCAAGCAGGTGATCTTGAACTTGCTTTCGAACGCCATTAAATATTCTCCACAGGCGGATCATATTCGAGTCATTCTTTCAGCCAATCCGGAACAAGCAACGTTCTCTGTGACAGATCATGGACTCGGCATTCCACAAAATGCTTTTGAAAAGCTCTTTACGAAATTTTACCGGGTCGATAACTCAGACATCCGGAAAATCGGCGGAACCGGACTCGGACTTGCCATCTGTAAGGAAATCATCGAATCACACGGAGGTGCGATTTCCGTTGAATCAGAAATCAATGATGGTTCGACGTTCACCGTTGTACTCGAACGTGATCCAAGAAAGGAATGGAATTGATGCGGACCTACTTCATGACGGGTTTCCCCGGTTTTTTAGCGACCAAACTGATCGAACAACTGGCACGTGTACCGGATCAAATCGCTTGTTTTCATTTGCTTCATTTACCGTCAGAGCGAAACGCAGCTGTTAAGCGACGCCAGGATCTTCTAGAACGTACATCCTTACGATCGGAGCAACTTGTATTGCACGAAGGCGATATCACGGTCGAACAGCTTGCTTTATCATCAGAGGCGCGGATGATGTTGCAACAAGACGTCACACACATCTTTCATCTCGCGGCGCTATATGATTTAGCAACAGCATATGAACCCGCCTTTCGGATCAATGTGATCGGTACCGCGAACGTGACACAGTTTGCTCATACGTGTCGAACCTTAGAGCGTTACATTTACTTCAGTACAGCGTATGTCTCGGGTCTTCGTTCTGGAATGGTTCTAGAAGATGAGTTACAAGCAAGTACCTTTAAAAATGCTTATGAAGAAACGAAATATTTAGCAGAGGTACGTTTCCGTAAAGAAATCGGAACGATCCCCTATACGATCATCCGTCCTGGAATCGTCGTCGGTCATTCCGAAACGGGCGAAACACCGAAATGGGACGGGGTGTATTTCGTTTTGAACGTAATGCGTCTCCTGCAATCCTTCGCTCCTCTTCCATACCCAGGTCGAGCAAATGCACTCGTCAATCTCGTGCCCTATGATTACGTCATTGAAGCGACTGCTTATCTCAGCCATGCACCGGTCGGAAGAAATAAGACCTATCATCTGACGGATCCATTCCCACATGGCGCACGCGCGATTTTTGAGATGTTACACGTCGCCTATTATGGACGTTATCCGCGCGGAATCGTTCCGTTTCGACTCGTTAGCACGGCATTGACTCCAGCTGTCGCGAAACGACTTCAGATGCAACGGCAGACACTTGACTACTTCATTCATCCCGTTCAATATGACACGACACATGCCTTACGTGACTTACGGGACACTGGTATTATTTGTCCAGACCTTGCAGAAACGATGCCTCGACTCGTCCAGTATTACCAAACACACGCAACACACTAAAAAAGTCCAATCGTTCTTCCACAAGGGAAGTCGATTGGACTTTTTAAATCGGTTACCCGATCAACATATTTTCTTTTGGATAACGAATCGTCCGGTCTCGTTGCGTCGCGAACGTGAACAGAATCGTCAAGGAGCCGACACGTCCGAGTAGCATCATGAACATGATCAAAAACTTACCAAAGCTATTGAGCTCAGCTGTTACGTTCAAAGAAAGACCAACTGTTCCAAATGCCGAAACGGTCTCAAAGAATAGACCAATAAAGGAAATATTCGGCTGGGTCAATGCCAGGAACGTCGTGATCAAAGCGATGAACAATAAACTGAAGACAGCAATCGCATATGCCTTTTGAATCGCCTGCGTCTGAACGGTCCGACGCATCAAAACCGTTTCACGCTGTCCGCGTATATACGTCCAGACATTTTTCAAGATGACCGCTGCCGTCGTGACCTTGATCCCGGAACCTGTTGATGCGGAACCTGCCCCGATGTACATCAAAACCATCATCAAACCGATCGAGAGCGGCACCATCGTCGTTAAATCGATCGTCTGGAAACCAGCCGTTCGTGTCGTGACGACTTGGAAGAACACGATATGGAGCGCACTGAAGAACGATTCATCTTTTAATGAACCCAAGTTCGAAACCCATTCGTAGAGCATCATTGCTAAAACACCTAGTCCATTGATGACGAGTAGTGATAGCACCATCAATTTAGAATGGAGCGAAATTTTCTTGAAGTTTCGTTTACCAGCGATATCCGCGATGACCGTAAAACCAAGACCACCAATCATCAAGAGCGCTGCAATCGTCAGAATGAATGTCGTATCTTGTTGGAAACCGATTAGATTATCACCCCATAGTGCGAATCCTGCATTGTTGAAGGCAGATACGGCGTGGAACAAACCGTAATAGAGTGCTTTTCCGAAGCTGTATTTGTATTGAATGAACAAATCAAGCGCAATCAAAAACATGCCGACGATCTCAACGAGGACCGTCGTGACGATGATATTACGAACGAGACGAATCGTTCCGCCCGGACTATCGAGATTAAACATCTCTTGGATAATGATCCGCTGACGAATCCCGATTTTTCGTCCCGTGACGCTGAGCAAGACGAGCGCGATCGTCATGAATCCAAGTCCACCGACCTGAATTAAGAGCATCATGATGATTTGACCGAGTAAATTATAGGATTCGGCAATATTAATCGGTGACAGTCCTGTGACGGTTCCTGCCGATGTCGCAACGAATAGGCAATCGATGAATGATACATCTTGCCCCTCTTGTTGTGAGATCGGAAGCCACAATAAAAAACCACCCAGTAAAATCGTCAATGTGAAGCCCGTTGCGATGAAACGTGCTGGTTTATCGAATAGCTGATGATACATCAATTCACCTAAACGCCCGAAGCGTGCGAGTCGTGAACGTCTTTTATGCGAGAACATCTTACTCCCCCTAGATTGTTTTCAGACAGAATTGTCTTTATCATACTCCCTCGAATTAAGAAGTTCTATCGAAATATGCAATCGACTAAACGTTTTCGTATTTTTTTGGTAAACTAGATAAAAGTGGACGTGTAATCATTAAAGGAGGTTGAGGGAAACAGTGGACCCTAAGACGGCTGATCATTCGATTGAGGATGTCTGGCGAAGGCTGGAACGACAATCACAATGGATGCCTGCGCAATTGTATTATCAATTCGAGGAACTCTTATCATTACATTTGGAGCAACCGATTCTAAATGAATTGTATCAAGTGTTAAAAAAATACGACGTACTGACCGATATAGAGCGTGACGAACGAAACGAAAGCATTCAAATGCTAATCGACGAAAACGGCGCTTGATTCTCGGTTTTTGGATTTCCGAGCAGAAGAAGTGTCTTCTGCTCTTTTATTTTTCGTTCCTATACGGATTACATACAGAAAGGTGGCACACATCAATCATGGATATCGTGTCGATCATCGGGATCATTCTTGGTCTCATCACACTAGTCGGAGGTATGATCTTAAAAGGTGCTCCTCCCGTCGCTTTGCTTAACCCAGCAGCCCTCGTCATCATCTTCGTCGGGACAGCAGCTGCCATCATGATTTCCTTCCCGAAGGAACGATTGAAAGTCTTACCTGCCTTGTTTAAAGTCATCTTATTTGAACAAAAGCTGATGACGAAACAAGTGTTGCTCGGACAATTTCTGACACTCTCGACGCAAGCACGTAAAGAAGGTCTGTTATCTCTCGAATCAGCACTTGAAGAAGTCGATAATGCCTTCATGAAGCGTGGCGTCATGATGGTCATCGATGGACAACCATCCGAATATGTCGAGGACGTCATGACACGCGACCTCGAAAACATGACGGAACGCCATCATGCAAATGCGAACATTTTCACGCAAGCTGGAACCTATGCTCCAACGCTTGGGGTTCTCGGTGCCGTTGTCGGTCTTGTTGCCGCCCTATCCGATTTATCGGATATCGAAAAATTAGGTCACGCGATTTCAGGTGCCTTCATTGCGACGTTATTCGGGATTTTCACCGGATACGTCCTATGGTTCCCGTTCGCAACGAAGCTGAAGCAAAAATCAGCAAGCGAGATTCAGCTGTATGAAATGATGATTGAAGGGATTCTCTCGATTCAAAACGGTGAATCCCCGAAGAACTTAGAAGATAAGCTACTCGTGTACCTGACACCGAAGGAGCGTGCGAACTATGAAGCGGAAAAAGAAGCCGCATGACGAACATATCTCCGAAGGCTGGTTAATTCCCTACGCCGACTTATTGACCTTGCTTCTCGCGCTCTTCATCGTTCTGTTTGCTTCGAGTAATGTCGATGCCGTCAAGTTAAAAGCAATGTCCCAGTCGTTTAGCTCCGTCTTCAACGGTGGTTCAGGGATGATTACGAATAGCTCACTCTCTACTCAAGAAGAAGAGGATTCGAAAAAGCTCGATGCACGGACAAAAGCACAAAGTTATGAAATCGCAGAACTCGAAAAGATTAAGGAAGAAGCCAATCAATACATCAAAAATGAACAACTTGAGAAAGACATCAAGGTCGAAATCACGAACGAAGGACTTGTCTTTACGATTCGTGATCGCGCGTTGTTCTCACCAGCTCAAGCAGAAGTAAAAGGACGCTCGCTTCAAATCGCAGAAGGCATGAGTGCACTGCTCGTCAAAGCAGGGCAACGTCAAATCCAAGTCTCTGGTCATACGGATAACATCCCAATTAATACAGCACAGTATCCGTCGAACTGGGAACTGAGCGCGGACCGAGCGATCAGTTTCATGCGTGCCTTACAACGGAACCCAAAGCTTGAACCAAAACGCTTCACCGTCAGCGGTTACGGAGAATTCCAACCGATTGCGTCCAATCAAACGGAAGCCGGTCGTAGCAAAAATCGCCGTGTCGAAGTGTTAATTCGACCATTGATCGACTTAAAAGCGAATGTACTTGACGAAACAAAAGTTAAATCCTGACCATTAAAAAGACTCCTTCGTGGTAGACACGAAGGAGTCTTTTTAATAATACGGACGAATCATGATATAGACGATGACGCCCGTTAAGCTGACGTATAACCAAAGCGGCATCGTAAAGCGTGTCCACTTTTTATGCTTCTCGAAGTTTTGATTCACAGCGTGCGCGAGTGACATCAAGACGAGTGGGACGATGACTGCAGCTAGAATAATGTGCGTAATCAGAATGAAGAAATAGACAGGGCGAACGAAACCTTCGCCTCCGAATTTCGTCGATTCACTGACGGCATGATACGTGACGTACGAAATTAAGAATAAAGTCGTCGTCGTCATCGCACCACCAATGAAGCGACGATGATTCACCCGATTGCCACGACGAATGGAAACCCAAGCACCGAGCAACAGCATGAAGGTAAAACTATTGAAGATGGCATTCAAAAAAGGAAGAAACGTCCAATCGAATCCTGAATCAACTTGTACAGGTGGTGCAAAGAATAAAAGCGCCACGAGCAGATTGATGACAAGCGTCAACAGGATGACGAGTGGGACGAAATTCCGTTTAGTAGCAGGTTGTTGCATGTATCATTCTCCTTGTTTCCAGTCGAAATAACGTTTCAACCATTTTGGGATCGGACCAGCGAATAGACGTTCACGCCAGTAGACATCAGCAGCACGCTGAACCGCAGCACCACGGATCGGATACGGATGGACGACACGCGACAATTGACCGACCTTATCTTTACGTGCCATCGCATAGACGACTTCTTGCATCCACTCACCTGCTTGTTCTCCGATTGCATGTGCTCCAATCAGTTTTCCACGCTTATCGGCGATGAGCTTGACGCGCCCTTCCGTCTGACCATTGATGACGAAACGATCGACTTCATCGAGACCGGTCTGATAGACCTTGATCTCTCCATGTTTCTTGCGTGCCTCGTCTTCCGTCAATCCGAGATGGAATAATTCAGGCGTCGTGAATGTGACCCACGGAACCGCTCGATAATCCGGCTTCGTCCGTAGACCGAATAAAGCATTCGTAACGACCGTTTTTCCTTCAAGTCCTGCGACGTGCGTAAATGGGAGCGAGTTGATCGTATCTCCAACCGCAAAGATGTGTCGCTGACTTGTTCGAAGTGAACCATCGACTTGGACGAATCCTTTCTCGACGTGTACACCAGCTCGGTCGAGACGTAGTGCTTCGATGCGTGGCTTACGACCGACTGCGACAAGCACGGCATCCGTTTCAATGACACGTGATTCGCCGTTTGCTTCAACCGTCACTTCGATGCCCCCGGCCGACTTGCGGACGTGCGTGACCTTCGTATCGAGATGTAACGTCAATTCTTGTTCGAGCTGACGTTGAATGACTTCGACCATGTCACGGTCTTCTTTTCCGAGTAACGTCTTCATTCCCTCGATGACCGTGACTTCTGTTCCAAGATGCGCATATGCTTGCGATAACTCAAGACCAATCGCTCCACCACCGATAACGAGCAGTCGCTCCGGACGCTCCGTTAATTCGAAGATCGTCTCGTTCGTTAAATAATCAATCGTATCGAGTCCATCAATCGGTGGAATGATGGGTTGAGATCCCGTCGAGATCGCAAACTTCTCACCTACGACAAGCTGTCCCGCCACTTCCACTTCATGAGCACTGAGGAATGTCGCTTCTCCGATATAGACATCGACACCAAGGTCTTCGAACCGTTTCGTGCCATCATGTGATTGAATGATGTTACGTGCTCGATCGACGCTTGCTTTCGTTTTCGAATAGACCGCATCCCCGTTCAGCGTCACGTTATATTTTTCAGCCGTTCGCTTCATGACATGGACATCGTGCGCCGCTTCGATCAACGCCTTTGAAGGAACACAACCATAGTGGAGACAATCTCCGCCTAGGTGCGTATGCCGTTCGATCAGTGCGACGTGCGCGCCGAGACTTGCTGCACCAGCAGCAATCGTCATTCCGGCTGCCCCACCACCAATGACAACTAATTGATAGGTCTTCATCGCAAGCCCTCCTCGTAACGACGTGTGATGTCTTCCATCCGTTTACGGTTGACGCCCCAGTCGGAGTATCCGACACGCGATGCCGAACGGAAATGAATCACTTGTGCGGCTTCATCGAAGTAAAATTCGACGTCATCCTTGAAGCGAAAGACTTTACTCGTGAAGATGGCATGGATGTATGCCCCTTCCTCCTTGACGACTTTGACGCGGTCGAGGCTTTGTAGGATACGTAAGAGTTGGAACTTCGAATCTGCAAGCGTTCCTTTGAACGGGAGCGGACGCATTTTCATATCCTGTAGATCGGTTTGAGTAGATACCGCGTTCGGTTTTCCAGAGAGCGGTTGAAGCGTACCATTTGAAACACCAAGTGCCATGACTGATTCCTCCGTTTCCTATCATCTGATCCATTTCGTACTATAATCCACTTAACTTTACCAGTTTCTGTTTCACTCTGCCCGTCTCAGTGTTTACGCTTTCGTGACAGGTAGCAGAATCGTCGCAATGACGCCGCCTTCCGGCTGATTATCAATGAATAGCTTGCCTTCATGTGCTTCGACGAGTTCTCGACAAATCGATAGGCCGAGCCCTGTTCCACCCTTTCCTTTTTGCACTTGATAGAATTTTTCTGTGACGTGACGTAAGTGCTCTTTCGGAATCCCGGGACCTTCATCACTGAAGGAGAGGAACAATACACGCTCTGAACGAACGAGTCGAATGGTGATCGTGCCACCGACTGGAGAAAAGCGGATCGCATTATCAAGCAGGTTCAAGAAGACTTGTTTCAATCGGTTTTCGTCGTATAGACCGACGACTTGTGCCGGTAACTTCTGTACGATCTGGACATTTTTTTCTTCCAGCTTTTGACGCAGTTGCGCCGTCACGGTCTCGATGATTTCCGTCAAGTTGACTTCCTGACGGTATAAGACGAGCCGACTCGTCTCGAGTTTCGAGAAATCGAGTAGCTGCTCAACGAGCGAAATCAAACGCTCCGTCTCCGAATGAATGATGCCCATCCCAAGCGACGCCTCTTCCGGCAACTGATCCTGTTCGACGAGTAACGTTTCACTCCAGCCTTTGATTGATGTCAGCGGTGTCCGTAATTCATGGGAGATACCAGAAATGAATTCATCTTTCAACGTTTCCTGCTGTTTAATCTGTTGTCCCATATAATTGATCGTCCGCGCTAGTTCTCCAAGCTCGAACGAGTATTCCTCGTTCACCTTGACGTCGTAATGCTGTTTCGCGATTTGATCCGATGCACCGATGACTTCTTGAATCGGTCGGACGATCGACGAGACGAGACGTGAGGAATAGATGAAGGCAAGTCCCCAAATTACTGTACCCAGGAGGACGATCGCTAAACAAATTTCGATCACACGTCGATCGATTCGCTCAAGCGACGTCGTATAACGAAGCGCTCCCGTCGTCTGACCGAACGACACGACAGGTTCTGTTACTTCCAGTAAATGTTCTCCCGTCGCCTCATCGTCATATCGTTTCGTGACAGTCTGCCCCGCTCTTACTTGATTGATCGCCGCTCGCGTCAACTTACGTTCCGAGATGAATCCGGTCGAAGAGTAACGCGGAATCCCTGTCGCATCCAACACTTCGATCTCAGCGTCTGGATAAGCGTAAGAATCAAGTACGTCATGGATCGTCGCTTCTGAATCGGCGTAATCATAAGCAAGGCCACTATTCGCAAATAAGACAGCACTCGCATTCGCATGACGTTTCAAGACATCCGTCGCCGTCACGTAGTAATAGTTATAGGTCACGAACGAGAGGATCCCGATGACGAGTAAGACTGTCACCGTGATAATCGTCATGAACCGCATTAATATCTGGCGCTTCATTCTTCGTTACGCCACTTGTATCCATGTCCCCACAATGTCTCGATGAACTTCGGTTCCGCTGGATTTTCTTCGATTTTTTGACGAAGACGGCGAATGTTGACATCAACCGTCTTCCGATCACCAAAGTAATTCTCACCCCATACCGCATCGAGTAATTCATCTCGCGACATGACTTGATCTTCGTTTTTAATGAAGTGGCAAAGTAAATCGTATTCAGTTGGTGTCACTTCGACGTCGACACCTTCTTTTTGGACGCGCTTCGCGCCTAAATCAATCCGAAACGGTCCAGAGACGAGTTCACGTGGCTGTTTTCTGCGACGTAATGTCTCTACCCGTCGCAGGAGCGACTGGATGCGCGCGAGTAGCTCTGCTGGACTGAATGGCTTCGCGATATAATCGTCCGCTCCTACGCTCAGTCCCATGACTTTATCCTCTTCTCGTGTCCGTGCCGTCAGCATGATGATCCCGACGACTTCATCCTTTGCCCGCGCCTGTTCACAGACGGCAAAACCGTCGACTTCTGGCATCATGATATCGAGTAACAGAATGTCGAAGGTTTGTTGATCAAACCGCGCAAGCGCTTCTTTCCCATTTTCCGCCTCGATGACATCATAGCCTGCTCGTTTCAAATTAATGACGATGAAACTGCGAATCGCATGTTCATCTTCGGCTACTAGTATTTTGGTCATTCTTTTCTCCCCCTGATTCTTTATTCCACGAGTGTGACACGATTGACGAACACTTCATATTCCTTCGTCGCATCAATCACATAGACATAATCGATACCTTCTTTGATTTTTCGTTTTTGATCACTAGCAATGTATTGATTCTTCGGAATGACCTCTAATTCGAAATCAATCTGCTTCGTTTCTCGATTGATGAACCGAACACGATTTTCGCGTTTCTCGATCGTTTCACGCGTCGCCCAGTTGGCAGGGAACCGCATGACGAAATTGTATTCTTGATCGATGTACTGCTCTTCTCGCAATTCGAACCCACTCTCGAGAAATGGCGGATTATCTGATCCATTCCATGTGTAGTATGCCGTGATGCGTGGTTTTGGTTCACCCTCACGCCCTTTACTGCCTTCTGGCGTATACTGATGACCAAACTCGACGATTCCGTCTTGATCGACATCTTTCGGGAAGGTATACATCGGTTCGACGATCTCATCGACCTGACCGAAACGAACCTGTTCCAATGTATCGTTCGCTAAACGGAATAATGCGATGTGCATTTTCGCATCTCGTGTATACGATACGATCAAGCCTTTATTTCGAGCGGCATTGATCGTATCGACTTCAAATAAATCATGTTCTGCGAATAAATCGCCATCCTGCGTTGAAAGTGTCGTCTCTTGGTGCTCTTTCGACAGGATGTCTTTATAATAGATCAAACGAGACGGACTGCCCTTTTGCAGAAGCACCATATCCCGCTCTCGATCTTGATTTAAATCAGCTACCGACAGACGATCATACCGATCGACTTTCGTGACGTCTCGTTGCTTCGATAGTAACTGCTCAATGATGTATAACGTATTTTCACCATAACTGGTAATCCCGATGACCAGATGGTTTTGTTTATGTCGTGCGTCAGTTATGACTTCGAGTCGATCGATGGCTCGACCGTCAGCTACCGTCTGTCGCGCCACGAGTCGCCATTTTTCGCCTTGTCGTTCATGGACGAGCAGATGAATCGTGAAGCGCCCGTCCTGCTCGCTACGGTAGAAGGTGATCGCTTCATCTTTACCGTTTCGATCTAAGTCGACGAGTTCGTATAGGCGGGATACCGCTTGATTTCGTGGCGCCACGATCTCTGCCTGTTTCGGCAAATCGCGGTCAATCCGTTCTTTCAACGACTGCTCCCATGCCGGAAGGGACGGATGTTCGAGTAGAGAGGCAGGATGCGGAAACATCGTACTGCATCCTGCTAATAATAGACTTGATATGATCATGAAGAGATATTTCATAAAGTTGGAATCCTTTCCGTACGGGCTCTGTTTCCACTTTATCATACTCTCTTCGAGGAGAGTATATTGTCGAATGGGACACAAGTTGTTACGATATACAGATAATTGAAAGGGGTTTGAATGTATGACGTATAAAATGATTGTTCTCGATTTAGATGATACCTTGTTGACAAGTGACCATACGATTTCACCACGTACGAAAGAAGCTTTACTCGCTGCGCAGCGACGCGGGAAGAAGGTCGTGCTCGCTAGCGGTCGTCCGACTTTTGCCATGCTCGACCTCGCAAAAGAACTGGAACTTGCACGCTACGGCAGTTACATCCTGAGCTTCAATGGCGCTTCGATCATCGATTGTAAAACGAACGAGTCGCTCTTCCTCAGCACGCTTTCCCCAGAGACGGTCCACCGCCTCGATGATTTAAGTAAACGGGAAGGTGTCTACATCCACACGTATATCGGAGATGAAATCCTGACAGAACAACCAAACGAGTATACGACGCTTGAAGGACAACTGACAGGCATGGAAGTCATCCCTGTCGCTGATTTTAAGGCAGCGATTCAAACACCTGTCGTTAAGTGTTTAATGATGGCAGAAGAGACGCACCTCGCGCGTGTCGAACAGACCCTTCAACAGGAACTTGCGGGTGAACTCGCGGTAGCTCGCTCGAAGCCATTTTTCCTTGAATTCACAGAAGATGGTGTCACAAAAGGCACAAGCCTTGCCTTACTGTCTGAAAAACTAGGAATCTCTCAAGAAGAAGTCATTGCTTGTGGAGACGGTAACAACGATCTATCGATGATTGAATGGGCAGGTCTTGGTGTCGCGATGGCGAATGCAGCCGATACCGTCAAAGAAAAAGCACAGTATATGACCGCTTCGAACGATGAAGATGGTGTTGCTCTCGTCGTCGAAAAATTCATGATGGATGAGGAACCGGCGATCTCAAGCCGCTAAGTAACTCAAAAAGCGTGTGTTCCGCATTCAACGGGACACACGCTTTTAATTTACGACAAACACCAGTCGATCGGCTCTCTTCCCTGCTCTTTCAGCCAAGCATTCGTTTGCGAATACGGTTTACTACCGAAAAATCCACGACTTGCGGATAAGGGACTCGGATGGACAGCTTCAAGAACAAGATGACGATCCGTATCGATCAGCGTTTTTTTACTCTTCGCATGATTTCCCCAGAGGATGAATACGATTGGTTGTGTCTGTGTTCCTAATACTTCGATGACCCGATCGGTAAACGGTGCCCAACCTTTTTTAGCATGGGATCCCGCTTTCCCTTCTTCAACCGTAAGCGACGTATTGAGTAAG
>NZ_WBYY01000060.1:0-16466 GCF_048985645.1 Exiguobacterium sp. A1_3_1
TGTATAAGAGACAGCAGTACGATCGTTCGGTTGACGAAGACGGAATTCGGTGCACTGTTATTGATCAAGAATAATGAAATCGCTCAAGTCGTTCCAAAAGAAATGACAGAAGAACAACAAGAGAGTCTGAAGACGGAGTCGTTACTACTAAAGCGAGTCATGATTTCAAAGGAAACAGCACATTCCTCAAAAAAGGTCGCGAACGACGATCTCATCAAGTATCCGTATCATGTCTATGAAGGTGTCATTCCGATCATGGATCCGGCAAAAGAAGAATTGATTGCCTGTCTCTATCTAGCACGGTTTGACGCACCATTCAACCAGCAGGATCTAGCGGAACTGGAATCGTTCTCGAAACAAATCGCGATCTCATTGATGCGAATGTCACTTTACGAACAGATGGAATACGAACGAAAAGAGACGGCACAACTGTTGAATTCCGTTCGGGAAGCGATTCTCTACATCAAACACGAAGAGAAGACGATCTTAGGAAACCAGGCGTTATTCGATATCTTCCAGTCGTTACAAGTCGAAGAAGACAACGATTCGATGACCTTCCTCGAAGTCCGACCGGAAACGATGTTCGAGCAGATGGATCAAAAGGAAGCGTTTGAAGCATACTTTGAAGAAGTCTTATCGGGTGAGATTCCGGAGGGCATGTTCTCCTTGTCGATCGACCAAGGTGAATACTTCATTCAAGTCTATGCCGAAGCCATTGCGCACGGGGGACATTCAAAAGGAACGATTCTCGTCTTCCGTGACGTCACGGCTGAGACAGAAGTCGACCGCGTGAAGTCGGAACTCGTCTCAACGGTCTCTCATGAACTTCGAACACCGCTCTCTTCAATTTATGGCTTTACGGAGCTAATGTTGAAACGGGATTTGGATCCTGAGCGGAACAAGCGATACTTGCAGACGATTCACGATGAATCAAAACGTCTGACCGATCTCGTCAGTGACTTCTTGAACGTCCAGCGGATGGAGTCAGGAAAGCAAGAGTATGACAAACAAATCTTTGACCTGAAAGAAATCGTCAAGGAACAAATTCAGTTTTATCAAGCAGCGACGGAGCAACACAGTCTGCAGCTTGATTTGAATGATGAACAGGACTTCATGGTCGAGGCAGATGCGAACAGCATGAAACAACTACTTGGTAACCTCTTGAATAATGCGGTGAAGTACTCACCGGACGGCGGGGATGTCGTCGTGACGATGACCCACCAGCACAATCAGATCGAACTCAGCGTTCGTGATTTCGGGATCGGGATTCCGAGTCATTCGATGCCGCATCTATTCAGTAAGTTTTATCGGGTCGACAACTCAGACAGCCGAAAGATTGGCGGGACGGGACTTGGATTATCGATCTGTAAGGAAATCGTTCGCGCACATGATGGCAATATCGAAGTCGAATCGATCCTTGGAGAAGGAACGGTCTTCCGGGTCAAATTGCCGAGTGCGACAGACGCGTTACTCGAAGCAGAATGAAGAGACGAAAAAGAGGCGATATCATGCGCCTCTTCTTTTTTGTCGTTTCACGTGTGAGATTCGTCCAAATTCATGCGTTTGGCTAAAACGAGTAAGATGCAGACATTTGAACGATAAATCGGACAGATTGATGACAGAACGGCTGAAACAGTTGAAAAAATCGTAAATTGTGCAGGGATTGCGAACGTTTCTGTACTCTCGCTATAGTGATTACAAAAAAGCGTGAGAGGAAGAAGAATCATGGAGAGCTTAGAAGCGTTACTCACACCACCGCAAGATATCGAACAAGAGAATGCAAACATTGATGGCAAAACACCGCTTGCGAAATTACAGCGGATTGCTGGGGAAGCAGCGCGACAGATGATGCGACGACATCTCGAAGCAGATGTCTTGCAGGCGCTTGACGACAACATCTTGTATATCCACGACGCCGATTATTACGTGACCGGTACGACGACGTGTGCTCAGATTCCGCTCGGTCAGCTACTCTCGCACGGATTTCAGACGACACACGGTTCAATCCGACCAGCGCAAGACATCCGTTCTGCCCTCGCCCTTGCGGCAATCATCGTCCAAGCGAATCAAAACATGCAGCATGGCGGACAAGCCTTCGCGACCTTTGACGATGATGTAGCGCCATTCGTCGAAAAGACCTACCAACGCGAATGGACCAAACTAAACGCCCTTGTGCCGCATTGGAAGCGACGCAAGCGGGAGCGGCGCGCATGGCAGGAGACGTATGAAAAGACGTTTCAGGCGTGCGAAGCGTTCATCCATAATACGAATTCGATGCATTCACGCGGCGGGGGACAGGTGCCGTTTTTATCCGTCAATTATGGAACGAATACGACGCAGGCAGGTCGGCTCTTCCAGCGCGCCATGCTGACAGCGACGGAACGTGGGTTAGGAAGAGGGGAGACACCGATCTTTCCGATTCAAATCTTTAAAGTCAAACAAGGCGTCAACCTGTCATCGACAGACCCGAACTACGATTTGTTTCAACTTGCCACCCGCGTGACAGGAAAACGATTGTTTCCGAACTTTGCGTTTCTTGATGCACCATTCAACCGTCAGGAGCAACCAGGGGGAGCCGAGGTCGCGTACATGGGATGCCGGACCCGTGTGTTTGAAGATCGTGGAGACATTCCGTCCGTCACAGGGCGAGGGAACTTATCGTTTACGAGCATCAATCTCGTCCGTTTGGCACTTCAGAGTCAAACCGTCGATCAAATGTTCGAAGCCGTCCAAGAGACGACAAGACTTGCATGCCGGCAACTCATTGCGCGTTATGAGTTCCAGGCAAGTCGAACAGCTGACGCGTTTCCATTTTTATATCAACATGTCTGGAAAGACGGTGAGATGCTAAAAAGTACGGATCAGGTGGGGCCGGTCCTCAAGCACGGGACGTTAGCGGTCGGCTTCATCGGTCTCGCGGAATGTTTGACCGTTTTGACGGGCAATCATCATGGGTATTCCGAACTGGCGCACCAGATTGGTATTGCCTTGATTCAAGCGATGCGAACGGTCATCGACAACTATGGCGAGATGACGGGATTGAACTTCAGTTTACTGGCAACTCCAGCTGAAGGGTTATCAGGTAAGTTCACACGTCGTGATGCCAGTGACTTCGGTGAAATCAAAGGAGTGACCGATCAGCCGTATTACACGAATTCCTTTCATATCCCTGTCGATGCGCTCGTAACGATCCGTGAAAAGATTCAACTCGAAGCACCATTTCATGCATTATGTAATGGTGGACATATCACCTATGTCGAGACAGATGGCGCACTTGCCGGAAATCCACAAGCGATTGAAGACATCGTTCGTTTGATGGCGGAAGCTGGAATCGGCTATGGGTCAATCAATCATCCCGTCGATCGTTGTCTTGATTGTCGAACGGAGCAGACAATCGAGGATCAGTGTCCGGTTTGCGGAAGTAGATCAATCGAACGGATTCGACGCATCACAGGATATCTCGTCGGTACACTGGACCGTTGGAATGAGGCAAAACGGGCTGAAGAGCAGAATCGGGTGAAGCACGATGTTACGCGTTCTCTCCCTTCATCCTGATTCTGTCGTTGATGGACCCGGTTTGCGAACGGTCCTGTTTCTTGCCGGTTGTCCACACCACTGTGTCGGCTGTCATAATCCGTCCTCCTGGGATTCGGCAGGTGGAGTGGATTGGACGATTAAAGAAACAGTGGAACGGATTCAGGCGATCGGAAATCGTCGTTTAACATTATCCGGCGGCGAGCCGATGCTTCAAGCGGCAGCACTTGTGCAACTTCTCGAACAACTTGGACCAGATTATGACGTCATTTTATATACTGGCTATGTACTAGAGGAAATCTTACAGCGTCGACGGTGGCATCCACTAATACTGCGACTAGACGGACTCATCGATGGTCCGTTCATCCTGTCGAAACTCGACCGAACGACACGTTTTCGGGGCAGTACAAATCAACGAATTTATGATCGACAGCAACTGCAAAAAAGAGTGTTACACAAAAACAAAAACTCCCCCGTCTCATCAGACAGGGGAGAATCAGATCATGCATATTTTTGTTCTTGATCGACGGATTCGACGACTGCGAGTGTCGTCGTCCGTCGTTTTTTGATGAAGAACGATAAGATCAATGCCGCGAGTGCAAGTAACGTCGCGATGAAGAACGTATCATTGATCCCTTCGATCATCGCTTGCATCTGTAACCATTCCGGATTAGCGGCTTCAGGTTGTGAAGCGAATTCCGGGACGTGATGCTTCGTCCGCGACGTCATGATCGTCACGAGCAGACCTGAACCGATCGCACCCGATACTTGTGACAACGTATTGTTCAATGCCGTACCATGGGGCGTCAAGTGTTGCGGAATATGGTTCAATCCGTTCGTCATGACCGGCATCATGACCATCGAGATTCCAAGGAAACGTAACGTATACATGATGACGAGGAACGCATATGACGTATCCGCCGCTAATTGACTAAACGAGAACGTCGTCAAGACCGTCAGTGATAAGCCGATGATGGCAAGGATCCGGGCGCCGAATCGGTCGAACAGACGACCCGTGATCGGTGACATGATCGCCATGACGATTGCCCCCGGTAACATCAAGAGACCAGAGTGGAACGGTGAGATACCGCGAATCGTCTGGATATAGATCGGCATCAAGATCATGGCGGAGAACATCGACATGTTCAGGACCATCGAAATTCCTTGCGATAAAGCGAACATCGGATAACGGAAAATCCCGAACTCAAGCATCGGTTCTTCGAGCATGAATTGACGTATAATGAAGGAAGTCAGACTGATTACACCGATGATCAACGATCCGATGACCGTCCAAGACCCCCATCCGGCAGAACCAGCGGAACTAAATCCATACAGCAATCCACCGAAACCAAAGCTTGAGAGAACGAGTGAAAATAAATCGAGTTTGAGTGTGCTACGAACCGTCTCTTTCTTCAACAAGAAGGCACCCGTGAAGAGCACGAGTAATGCGATCGGAGTGACGAGATGGAACAGCATCCGCCACTCATAATGTTCAAGAATCCAGCCGGACAATGTGGGGCCGATGGCTGGGGCGAACGTGATGACAAGTCCGAAGATCCCCATTGCTTGTCCGCGTTTCTCGATCGGGAAACCGGTCAAAAGAACATTCATTAATAATGGCATCATGATCGCAGAACCTGACGCCTGCATCATCCGCGCGCCGAGTAGAAGCGGGAAGACGTGTGCTTGTCCAGCGATGATCGTACCGAGTGAGAACAGCGTCATCGCCGTCAAGAACAGTTGACGTGTCGAAAACTTCTGGACAAGGAAGGCTGACGTCGGAATCATGATTCCGTTGACGAGCATATAGCCCGTCGTCAACCACTGGGCGGTGCTTGCCTGAATACCGAACGATCCCATGATTGACGGTAAGGCGATATTAAGTAACGTTGAGTTCAGGACCGCAACGAACGCACCTGCCATAAGGACAGTTAAAATTAAATAAAGTCGTGATGATTGCTTGCTTGATTGCATTTCGTTATGCTCCTTTTGTACTACGAGTCTAAAATGTTAGACTTGAATTCTATGACTAACTTGGCTATCTTACCAGGCTAAGTCGAATGAATTCAAATTATTTGCTTCATACACTAAAATAAGTGATTGTTAAACCATTGCAATCATTTGAACAGAAAAGGACAAGACCATGAATCCAAAAAAGAAACAACTTCTAGATGCCGCCTATCAGCTATTCGTCGAAAAAGGATATCAATCGACGTCCATCCAGGACATTCTTGAGCACAGTAACGTTTCCAAAGGAACGTTCTATAACTACTTCTCCTCTAAAAATGAATTATTCATCGATGTATTCAATACCGTCTTTGAAAAGATGCGGACAGCGCGCAAGGAAATTCTCGTCGGACGAGATGTCTCGGATTATGAGACGTTCATTCAACAAGGTAACTGTTACTTGGAACTGATGCAAAAATATAAATTGTATACGTTGTTCGAAGAGGCGATTGCTTCAAATGAAAAAGAACTGAAGACGTTCATGGAGAATAACCGTCTTCTCGAGATCGAATGGACGTTTGAACGATTACGTGATTTATTCGGTCAGACGAAAGAACCGTATCTTCTAGATTTAGCGGTCATTTATACAGGAATGTTGCAATATGCGATGTACTTCTTCCGACAATCCGAACCGAACACACAACCGGAACGTGTCGTCCGTTACGTATTCAATCGATTGACGCATCTCGTCGAAGACGTCAGTCGGACGGAAGAACAGTTGATTCCGCCGCGCTTCCTATCCGTTTGGCTCGACCGTCCACAAGATGAAGTCGTCATTCGGAAGGATTTGTTTGAGAAGACGAGTGCGCATATGAAACGCTTGATTACCCTGTCATCGATTTCCGATGAATCGAAGGAAGCCCATGAAGAGGTTCTTGATTTCATCTATGAAGAACTACTCGAACGGAAGAAACCAAAAATTCATCTTCTACGCCGGGCACTCGAGACGATGGACGAAGATCCGGTCTTTGCGGGTCAGGAGATCATGGCAACATATAAGGCGATGGTCGATGAGATTGCCCGTGTGCGGACTAAAACTTCCTAAAAAGGTTGCTTTTTGAAACTGACCAGATTAAACTGAGACCATTCATGTTAGAAAA
Organism: Exiguobacterium sp. A1_3_1; assembly: GCF_048985645.1. NCBI lineage: Bacteria > Bacillati > Bacillota > Bacilli > Caryophanales > Exiguobacterium > Exiguobacterium sp. A1_3_1. The sequence goes on from NZ_WBYY01000060.1 coordinate 6,642, forward strand.
GGGGTCTCATCATCATATGTTTACTCAATGGAAAAAAGAGTGGTTCCTGCAACCAAAAGCGGATTTGCTGTCCGGAATCGTCGTTGCCTTGGCACTCGTTCCGGAAGCAATCGCGTTTTCGCTTATTGCTGGCGTTAATCCGATGGTCGGTTTATACGCTTCCGTCATCATTGCGATCGTCATCTCGATTGCCGGCGGTCGTCCCGGAATGATTTCAGCTGCGACCGGTGCGATGGCACTCGTCGTCGTCCAGCTCGTCAAGGACCATGGTGTCGATTATTTACTAGCTGCCGGTATCCTTGCCGGAATTCTACAAATCGCGTTCGGATTTTTAGGAATTGCTAAGTTATTACGGTTCATTCCTCGATCCGTCATGGTCGGATTCGTCAATGCTTTAGCGATTTTGATTTTCTCGGCACAACTGCCGCAGTTCGAAGGACAGAACTGGATCATGTACGCAATGGTCGCCGCATCACTCGCCATCATCTTGTTATTCCCACGCGTGACGAAAGCGATCCCGGCACCACTCGTTGCGATCACGATCATGACAGTGTTGACGGTCGTCTTCTCACTTGATACACGAGTCATCGGGGACATGGGGCAAATCGAAGCGGCGTTACCAAGCTTCTTCCTGCCGGATGTTCCGTTCTCGCTTGAGACGCTCCAAATCATCTTCCCGTATGCTTTGTCACTTGCATTCGTTGGGTTGATCGAATCGTTGCTGACAGCACGAATCGTCGATGAGATGACGGATACGACGTCGAACAAAGCGATGGAATCACGCGGACAAGGAATTGCGAACATCATCGCAGGTATGTTCGGTGGCATGCCGGGCTGTGCAATGATCGGTCAATCGGTCATCAATGTCACGTCGGGTGGGCGTGGTCGCTTGTCGACGTTTACAGCAGGTGTGTTTTTAATGCTGTTGATGTTTACGATGAATGATCTATTGATGACGATTCCGATGGGAGCACTCGTCGGCGTCATGTTCTTCGTCTCGTATGCGACGTTTGACTGGGGATCATTCAAGATGCTCAAGACGTCACCGAAGAGTGATTCTGCTGTCATGCTCGCAACCGTTCTCGTCACCGTATTGACGAACGATTTATCAATGGGTGTTCTTGTCGGAATCTTGCTTGCTGCGTTATTATTTGCGTCAAAAATTTCTCGTATTCAAGTCGAGCGCAAGGAGCAAACAGATCGAGTCCGTTATACGATTCGTGGACCGTTGTTCTTCGCATCGACGACAGCATTTGCAGAACAGTTTCAGCTCGAAACTGATCCATCGTCTGTCATCACGCTCGATTTCTCAGCGTGTCACTTGTTTGATGATTCCGCTATCGAAGCGATCGAAAACGTCGTCTTGAAATACGAACGACTTGGCAAAAAAGTTGAACTCGTTGGATTGAACGAAGAGTCGCAGGCTCTTGTTGATCGACTAGCTCAGCGGATTGCGTAACGAATTTTATAAAAGGGGTGGCATTCCTAGGTACATTGGGAATGCCACCTCTTTCTATTGTCTCGACGAGTCAAATACGCACTATGTATCCAATAATTGTATGATGTGATAAGGTGTAAGCTATTAAAAAAGAAAGTTATTATGAACTAACGTTAAAAACTTTAATTCAACTCACTTTAATAAGTAAACGAGGTTCACTAAATGAAAAATTACCATTTGAATAGAATACTCAATTTAAAGACAGTCGAAGCATATTTTTTGAGAGATGGTTATTTAACACCACCTATGTATTGCCTAATACTCATTGACTATCAACGTCCTAGCACTATTGACGATTTTCCTTATTTAAAAAATATTGATGGAATCTCGGAAGACGACTTTGGATATGATAATTTTATAAAAGCAATCATTATTTCACCTGAGGAAGTTACTCAAGAAACGTATGATGAATTATGTACCGTGGCAGGTGGTTTTTTAGAGGATAAAGAAGAGTGTCGATGGAATTTGGATATTGAAGTTATTAGTAATTTCAAACATAAAAATAATTTGGATGACATTTTTCCTTTACTCCAAAATGTATTAGAAAAATACAAGTGTCCTATAAATATTCATCATATTCCTATAGAAAAATTTAACTTCTTATCACAGGAATAAATGAGTATGATGTTTTAACATTCAAACCTACTACTCGTCCGATATGATTTATAAGATATCTATATGATCTTCAACTGTTGAAACGAACTAAAAGTCAAAGAATGACTGAATACCATGTATGAATTATGTTTTATCACTAAAAATAATAGCAAAACGATTTGAGGATTGAACATGTGCTGGAGAGGATAAGTGCGACGTGCTTTCAGTTTCGCTATACTAGAAACAAAAGGGGGCATTTAGGATGAAATGGTTTCGATTTGAGCAAGAAGGAAAAGTAGGTATCGGGGTTGAACGGGATGGCTCTACATATGATGTGACGGCACAAGTCTATACGGATTCATTGTTTGAAGTGATTTCACGTGAGTTCGAAGTTGACCTTGATTTAGATATCGCGCCACTACTTAAAGGGGATGTACGACAGCTCGCACCTTATGTACCAGCACGAAACGTCATCTGTGTCGGCAAGAACTACGCCGATCACATCAAGGAGATGGATACGGCGGGAGCGGGGAAATTCGTCTTGTTCACGAAAGCACCGACATCGATCGTTGGTCCGTTCGAACCGATTGAGCGGCATGCGAATTTGACGCAGCAACTGGATTATGAAGGTGAGCTTGCTATCATTATCGGCACGACGGGGCGTGATCTGACACCTGAGAATGCACTTGATCACGTGTTTGGCTACAGTATCGTCAATGATGTGACAGCGCGGGACTTACAAAAAGAACACGTCCAGTTCTTCCGTGGCAAATCACTCGATGGGTTCTGTCCGTTCGGACCGGTCATCGTCTCAGCGGACAGCTTTGATCCGCGTGACGTCCTTGTCGAGACGCGTGTGAACGGGGAACTCCGTCAATCGGGATCAACGGCCTTGATGTTGCGTGATGTCGTAACGATTTTAGTTGAAGTGTCGCGCGGGATGACGCTTGAAGCAGGGGACATCATTGCGACAGGCACTCCGGCTGGTGTGGGTCACGGCATGAAACCACCGGTCTACCTTCAGACAGGGGATGTCGTCGAAGTATCGATTGAAGGAATCGGTCGCTTGCAAAATGAAGTCCAGTGAACGAAGATGACTGAAATGACCGATTTTCATTCACCACTTTCCGAATTACTTTGGAAAGTGGTTTTTTATTTTGTGAAAATCTTCAAAAATTTAAAAAATGATTGATTCTAATCAACAAAACAGTCATAAAATGACCGTTTTTGATGTATAATGAAACTATAAGAACGGTTTGATGTCGAAAAAAGTCGTATTTTGAACGTTTTATAAAGAATTTATATAAATTTTGAACGTTTTTGATTGATTTTTAGATGTAAACGCTTTATATTAAAGATGCGGAGGGAAACCTTATGTTAACCAAAAAACGCCATCAACTCATCCTTGAGCTTTTAGCCCGAGAAGAAGTCGTCAAGATGCAAAAGATCGTCGAACAAACCGGTGCGAGTGAATCCACGATTCGTCGGGATTTATCACAACTCGAGACAGCAGGTCATCTGCGTCGGGTGCACGGGGGCGCAACAGCGAACCATTTGCAAATTGAAGAACCGAGTTATTTCGAGAAGAGTGACCAACACGTCGAAGAGAAGGAGCGGATCGCGCGAGCGGCTGCCGACCTGATTGAAGACGGGATGTATGTCTATCTCGATGCCGGAACGACGACGCTTGCCATCGTTCCGTATCTCGAAGAGAAGGCGATTACGGTCGTAACGAACAGTCTTCCTCTAGCGAACACGTTACTCTATCACCGTATCCCGACGTTCGTCGTCGGAGGGCAACTCAAGCATTCAACGCAAGCACTCGTCGGTTACAACGCACGTGAAGGAATGTTGATTTACCATTTTGATGTCGCGTTCCTTGGGATGAACGGTGTTCATCCGGCACAAGGCTTCACGACACCAGATCCGGAAGAGGCACTCGTAAAGAAGACAGCGATCGAATTAGCAAAACAATCGTATGTACTCGTCGATGAGACGAAGCTGGATGCGATCAGTTTCAGTCGGGTGGCGTCCTTGCAAGCGGCGACGATCATCACGACGACATCCAGTGAGCAAGAAGCGAAATACAGTCAATACACAGAGGTGGTGAACGCGAAATGATTTATACACTGACACTCAACCCATCCATCGACTATTATGTCACGTTACCGGTATTTGAGGCAGGACAAGTCAATCGTGTCGAACAGGCGGAAAAAGTGGCCGGAGGGAAAGGGATCAACGTCTCTCTCGTCCTAAAAAACTATGAGGTAGAAACACAAGCACTCGGATTCCTTGGGGGAAGTACCGGACAATTCATCCGGACAGAACTCGAGAAACGAGGCGTGTTAACGGACTTCACACCGATTCAAGATGAGACGCGGATCAACGTGAAGATTCGTGCCGATCAAGAATCTGAGCTGAATGCAGCGGGACCGAAGATTCAACCGGAAGAGCTGGAGCATTTATTATCCCGATTCAAGACGATGCAAGCCGGTGACATCGTCGTCTTCGCAGGCAGTATCCCAAGCAGTCTACCGCATGATCTCTATCGTCATATCGCGACGATCTTGAATGAACGGAACGTCCGCTTCGCCGTTGATACGACGAAGGAAGCGATGCTTGAAGTCTTACCGCTCGGTCCATTTTTAATCAAGCCGAATCACCATGAACTCGGTGAAATTTTCGACGTCGAGATTACGTCGAAGGAGATGGCAGTTCCATACGCCCAACAGCTCGTCGAGCGAGGTGCCGAGAACGTCGTCATCTCATTTGCAGGAGACGGAGCACTGCTTGTCAATCGTGAAGGTGCCTATACGGCAAACACACCGGCAGGGAAGCTCGTCAATTCCGTCGGTGCTGGAGATTCACTCGTCGCTGGATTCGTCGCCAGCCACGCGCTCGGTAAATCATCAGAAGAAGCGTTCCGCTATGCGGTGACGACTGGTAGCGCGTCTGCTTATTCCTTTGGTCTTTGTACGAAGGAAGATATCGATCGTCTCATCAAAGACGTCAACGTCGTTGAACTCATTCAATCCTAAAAGGAGTGTGACTACTCATGAAAATTACTGATCTCTTAACACGTGATACGATTCAGCTCGATTTACAAGCGTCATCTAAAGCCGCTGTCATCGACGAACTCGTAAACGTCCTCGATCGGGCAGGAAAACTGAACGATCGCTCGGCATATAAAGAAGCGATTCTCGTACGGGAAGCGCAAAGTACGACAGGTTTAGGGGAAGGCATTGCCATTCCACACGCAAAAACAGCAGCAGTCAAAACACCAGCGATCGCCTTCGGTCGTTCGACAGGTGTTGACTACGAAGCACTCGACGGTCAACCGAGTCGGTTGTTCTTCATGATCGCAGCGGGTGAGAACGCTGATAATGCGCACCTTGAAACACTTTCGAAACTATCCGTTTATTTGATGGATATGAACTTCCGCGATACGATCCTTGCGGCTAAAACGAAAGACGAAGTCATCGCAGCAATCGAAGCGAAGGAACGCGAAGAAGAAGGTCCAGTTGACGTCTCAAGCGACAATGTCGACCAAAATGCACCGTACATCCTCGCTGTCACAGCTTGTCCAACAGGAATCGCGCACACGTATATGGCAGCTGATGCGCTTCGTCAAAAAGCGGAGGAGATGGGTGTTCGTATTAAAGTCGAAACGAACGGATCGACAGGTGTCAAGAACGGTTTGACACAACAAGACATCAACGATGCGACAGCCATCATCGTCGCTGCGGATAAAGCAGTTGAGATGGATCGCTTCAACGGGAAACACGTCGTTGAAGTACCGGTAGCGCAAGGGATTCGTAAACCACAAGAATTGATCAACCGTGCCGTCAAACAAGACGCACCTGTCTATAAAGCGAGCGGTTCAAGCGAAAGCTCAAAACCAGCGCGTGGTGGATTCTACAAACACTTGATGAGTGGGGTATCCGCGATGTTGCCACTCGTCGTCGCTGGTGGTCTCTTGATTGCGATCAGCTTCTTCTGGGGAATCAACTCCGCTGACCCGAAAGATCCGTCATACAATGAGTTTGCAGCTCAGTTGATGACGATCGGGAAAGCAGCGTTTGGTCTCTTGATTCCGATTCTCGCCGGATTCATCGCGATGTCGATCGCTGATAAACCAGGTCTTGCTCCTGGTCTGATCGCTGGGTTCCTTGCAAGCAGTGGTAACGCTGGTTTCCTCGGTGGATTGATTGCCGGTTTCCTTGCTGGTTACGTCGTTCTCTTACTCGTTAAAGTCTTCAAAGGTCTCCCGGCAGCTCTTGAAGGAATTAAACCAGTCTTGCTCTATCCACTGTTTGGTTCATTCATCACAGGGATGATCATGTTACTCGTCATCAATGAGCCGATCGCGAAGTTCATGACATGGCTCACGGATTCACTGAACGGACTCAGTGGTGGGAACGCAATCCTCCTCGGTATGCTCGTCGCAGGTATGATGGCAATCGACATGGGTGGTCCGATCAACAAAACAGCATACGTTTTCGGTACAGCTGCTCTTACAGCAGGTAACACGGAAGTCATGGCAGCCGTCATGGCAGGTGGGATGGTTCCACCACTCATCGTTGCACTTTCATCAACATTGTTCGCACGTAAGAAATTCACACCGCAAGAACGTGAAGCAGGTATCGCTGCTTACGCAATGGGGGCATCGTTCGTCACAGAAGGTGCGATTCCATTCGCAGCAGCCGATCCACTCCGCGTCATTCCGTCAAGCGTCATCGGTTCAGCTATCGCTGGTGCGTTGACGATCGTCTTCGGCGTCTTGCTCCCGGCACCACACGGCGGTATCTTCGTCTTCCCGCTCCTTGATGGTCCATCAGGTACGGTCATGGCAATCGTCGGTTACGCGGGTGCGATCCTCATCGGTTCACTCGTCGGTGCGGCAATCCTATCCTTCCTCAAAAAACCGCTTGTTGACCAATCGGTCGCGAAAGCGGAAATGACAGAAGGAACAGGTACGAAAGCATCATAATTCACCTAAATCCTCTCCGTTTTCAAGCGGAGGGGATTTTTTGTTGAATTTTGACGGCTAACGGTGAAGAATAGAGGGCATACTGAATAAGAAGGAGGGATGGACATGGGTGGACAATCCTTACAAATCGGACCACGGACCATCAAGACAGGTCTTGCGGTCATCTTGGCGCTGTTGATCAGTAATCTGTTCAACCTCAGCCCGATCCTGCCTGCAATCTCGGCAGCGACGACACTCCTGCCTTCGGTCTATCAGACATGGAAACAATTTCTCGAGGAAGCAGAGGCCAACTTGATTGGTGCCTTTTTGACGTTACTCGCACTTTGGATTTTAGGGGATAATCCAGCCAATCCGCTCGCGATCGGAATTGTCATCATGGCAGCAATCTCGATTTTGCTAGCCTTTGGTTTCGGGCGGACGATTCCACACGTCGTTTTGATGATCATCGTCATTCTCGAAAGTGTGGCGACAGCGACCGAGCCACTTTGGCAAGTCGTCCTGATCCGTTACTTGCTCGTCATGCTCGGGATCGGCTGTGCGCTTGGCATCAATGCGCTGATCTTCCCGCCGCGCTATGGCAATGTCTACTATCAAAAAGCGACGAAACTCTTCGAAAAGCTGCTCGTCGTCACGCGAGCGATTGCCTTCGAAGGCAAGGTCGCCCCATACCGGGCGGCAATCGATAAAATGTCAAATTCGCTCCTTGAGACACAAAACTTGTTCAACCTACACAAGGAAGAGATTCGAGGAACGCGTCAGAAGCACGCCTCGCTCTTACGGAACCTCTTGATTCTCAAACATATGCAATCGTGCCTCGAACGTGGTGTCGCGACGGCAGAGCGCTTCAGAGAGCGAGAGAAGGCCCTTGACTCGATTGCGGACGATCTTCGGAGTGAATTGTTTTATCACTTGATGCATATCGCCCAGCGACAAGAGAAGGTCTTGCTGACATATGATCTCTTATTGACGGAAGAACCACTCGCAATGGAGGATCTCGTCAAAGAGAACATCGCCTTCGTTAAGCACTCTTTCCTTGACCGCGATGAACTCGAGGAAGAAGTCATCATGGAAATCTTACCGATCGTCGTTTCGATGAATGAGTGGATCCAAGAGCTTGAAGCATTCGAAAAACGGCTCAATGGTGCGCTTCGTCGTCATATCACATCACTGACGATCGAACAAAAATCAGTCCGTGATAAAACATTTAATCGATTTAAACGTAAAAAAGCCATTGACGAAAGTAAAAAGTAAGCGTATAGTCCTCCTTAACGATACTTTACTTGCTAAAAGCATAACAGTATAACAGCATAACAGAACGAAAGATTAAGCGATGATGAAACCGAAGTAAAGACCATCTCCCTGTTTCAGAGAGCACGTGGCGCTGCGAACGTGTACACAGATGGTGTTGAATTACAGTTTCTGAGCTTCTTGCGTAAGCGAGCGGAGCACACCGTTATCCCAATCATAAGTGACTCAGTCGATGACTGGGTAATCAGGGTGGTACCGCGGCTTTCGTCGCCCCTGTCGAACAATATGTTCGGCAGGGGCTTTTTTGTTATCTCACATTCATTCAAGGGGGAACTCATATGTCTACACCAATCATTCCAAGTCATTTACGTCCACACGTCGCACCACAGCACTACGAAGACTACACGCCAACGGATCATGCCGTTTGGAGATACGTCATGCGACTGAATTTAAATACGTTACAAGATACAGCACATCCGGCATACCTCGAAGGGCTTGCTGCATCGGGCATCAGCCCGGAACGGATTCCGGACGTGCGTGAAATGACAGCGAACCTAAGCCGTGGAGGCTGGGGAACAGTCGCTGTTGATGGTCTCATTCCTGGCGTCGCCTTCTTCGATTTCCAAGGGCACGGACTCTTGCCGATCGCGACCGACATTCGGAAGGTCGATAACATTCTCTACACACCGGCGCCAGATATTTTGCATGAAGCAGCGGGGCACGCGCCAATCTTGATGAATCCGGTCTACGCGGAATTCGTTCGACGCTTCGGTGAGATCGGGGCACATGCCTTTAATCATAAAGCCGAGCATGACGTGTTCAAGGCACTAAAGAAATTGACGATTGTCAAAGAGAGCCCGTTCTCGACGCCAGCCGACATCGAGCAAGCTGAAGTCGAACTCGCGGAGACACGGACACACGTCAAAGGAATTTCGGAAGCGAACGAAATCTCACGTCTGTTCTGGTGGACGGTTGAATTCGGTCTGATTGGTAATATCGACAACCCACAAATCTACGGGGCAGGTCTTTTATCATCCGTCGGTGAAAGTCGCCACTGCTTAACGGACGCGGTCGTCAAACATCCATTCTCACTTGAAAAAGCACTTGCAACGAAACATGACGTGACGAGCATGCAAAAAGAACTCTTCGTTTGTGAATCGTTCGAACAACTCCGCGATGCACTTGAAGAATTCGCACAGTCGATGTCCTACATCCGCGGTGGCATCCACGGACTAACAAAAGCGGTCGAATCGGGTAACCTGTCAACGCTCGTCTTCGACAGTGGTCTCTCGCTCGTCGGTGTTCCTGAAACGCAAGAGATTTACGATTCGCTTCATCTCGTCAAACTAACAGGTCCGACAGCGCTTGCTGCGAACGGCGAAGTGTTGACAGGTCAAGGACTTGCAGATCATCCGGAAGGCTTTACACTCCTTCACGGCAAGGAATTGAACGAAGTATTGATGCTGTCTCTTATACACATCTCCGAGCCCACGAG
>NZ_WBYY01000061.1:0-16392 GCF_048985645.1 Exiguobacterium sp. A1_3_1
TGTATAAGAGACAGCCCGACGTAAGACTGAATATTGATCGAGATCTTTTTCAATCAGCTCCATCTCGTCGATGCCTTGCGCGACGAAATGATTCAACTGTTCGCGACGGTACAAGAGGATAGCACCTTCTTTTACATCGAGCAGTTGCAACAAGATCGTCAGGACGGTCTCACAGGCCGCTTCGACATTTTGCGTCGCTAACGCTTCCATGATTTCATTGCGTTGCTTCAATTTCAGTTCGACTTCTCGTAAATTCTGTTGTAATCGATTGATTTCACGTTGATCGAGTGATGTGAGTCGTGCCTCAGCTGATGCCGGAACCGTTCCTTGGCGCAATCGGTAAGGACGGTCCTTCGAGTGGTCGCGTAAGATTCGTTTCAACGTGTATCCTCCTTTCTGAATGCATTCCTGTTACAAATTATAGCATGGTCCCTATTTGATCAACAGTTCGAGTACTGTCTTCCTTATATGCTGGTTTGCACTAATGCACGAAATGCCTCTTCAAAGGCCCGGTCCGCATCGCGCGTCCGTTTTTTCGGTCCTTTCGTCCGTCCTCCTGCTCGCCGGATTTGTTGTCCGACATGGCGGGTATGAAGCAATAAATCGATATTCTCGTTCGTGAACTGACGACCGTTTTGGTCAATCGCGAGTCCTCCTCGCGCTAAGACGAGTGCTGCTAGACCGTAGTCTTGGGTCACGACGAGATCACCACGTTTCATCCGATTGACGATCGCGTAATCTACGGCATCTGGTCCTTGTCCGACCGTGATCGTCGTCGCCCCCTCCCGCATCATCTGGTGTGCTGTATCACAAACTAAAAAGACGTCACGTCCCTGTCGGTGTCGAATGACGAGATCGACAACGGGACATCCGTCCGCATCTACGAAAATAGACATCTGCATCCTCCCTTGTTGGTTCCACTATCAGTGTCACAAACCAAAAGATTTCTTGTCAAGTCGCGTTTCCCATTTGACCGTTTCTTCGTTCTTTCGGACAATGGAAAAGAGAGGATGTGTTGAAATGAACGCTGCGACGTTCCAATCTTTTTACCTGTTATTGAAAAAAACGAAACCCCCGGTCGGATTATTATCCGCCGCTGTTTCCGTCTCCGTCATCCAAGCGCTGGCTGCCCTTGCCATTCCTTGGTTCTTAAAGACGTTGATTGACGGTTTTACAGTCGATCGACTGACTCCGCAGCTGATCAGTTTATTTGTGATCGTCTTCGTCGTCCAAGTCGTCGCGAATGCTTTATCCATCTATTGGTTACAGATCGTCGGTCAACGAATCGTCGCCAATTTGCGGACGCTCCTATGGAAACACCTGTTGACCTTGTCGATTCCGTTCTATGATGAGACGAAATCTGGCGAGCTCGTCTCGCGACTCAACAGTGACGCTACGACACTCCAACAATTGCTGTCGGAGCAACTCGTCCGCCTGCTGACATCACTCGTCTCGATCATCGGAGCGATCACGATTCTGTTCTTCCTCGACTGGCAAATGACACTCGTCATGGTCATCGCTGTACCCGTGACGCTACTAATCATCATCCCGCTCGTGCGGAAGCTGCATAAGATATCCCGTGAGACTCAGAAGGAACTCGCAGGATTATCTGGTTTTTTCGCCGAGATGCTCGGCGAAGTCCGACTCGTCAAATCACAAGCAACAGAACCCTATGAGTTAGATCGTGGGAAAACTCGCATTGAGAATCTTTATGGCTATGGCGTCAAGGAAGGACGAATCCAAGCCCTCTTGTTGCCGATCTTTAACGTCACCTTAACGACGATGTTGATCTTGATCATCGGCTTTGGTGCCTACCGCGTCGCGACGAACCAGATCACGGCGGGGGAACTCGTCGCCTTCTCACTCTATTTGTTCCAAATCATGACGCCGCTCGTGACGATGACTGAATTCATCACGAAGTTACAGAAGGCTCGCGGGGCGACAGAGCGAATCATCGAGCTTCTCGATGAGACACCGGAAGCACCAGGAGCGCTTGTTGCGCCGCGACCGTTTACGGACGTCACGGTCGATCACCTATCATTCGGATACAATGAGACGCCGATCCTACAGGATGTCAGCTTTACGTTACCACGCGGCAAGACGACAGCGATCGTCGGTCCGAGTGGATCCGGGAAGACGACATTATTCGCGATACTGGAGCGATTCTATCAACCGACGTCCGGGCAAATCCGACTCGGAGATCAATCCATCGCTGATTTGACGCTATCGTCTTGGCGCCAAGCGATTGGTTATGTCGCCCAAGACTCACCTGTTTTATCGGGAACGATACGTGACAATCTCATCTACGGTCTTGCGGAAGACGTCAGTGAAGACAAAATCCGTGAGGCTGCACGAATGGCGAATGCCGATACGTTCATTGAACGTTTTCCGGAAGGGTATGCGACTGAAATCGGAGAACGGGGTGTCAAGTTGTCCGGTGGTCAACGCCAACGGATTGCGATCGCACGTGCACTCCTCCGTGATCCGGAAATTCTATTACTGGATGAAGCCACGTCAAGCCTCGACTCCGAGTCAGAGCGAGTCGTTCAGGAAGCACTCGAGCGATTGATGGTCGGACGGACGACGTTCGTCATCGCCCATCGTCTCGCGACTGTTCGTCATGCCGATCAAATCATCGTCCTTGAAGATGGTCGGATTTCCGGCATCGGGACACATGATCGTCTTGTCGTCGACAATCCATTGTATAATAAGCTCGTAACGCAACAATTCATCGGCACGGAACGTGCAAGGGGGAATCACGTATGAAGACAGTCGGTTTCATCGGATTAGGTGTCATGGGACAAGGCATGGTCCGCAACCTGCGCAAGGCAGGTTTTACAGTCAAAGGATATAATCGTACGAAAGAAAAAGGACTCGTCCTTGAAGCAGATGGTGTCGAGATCGTCGATACGATTCAAGACGTCGTCACCGATGTCGACGTCGTCATCTCGATCGTCGGTTATCCGCAAGACGTCGAGCAGATCTACTTCGAAGACGGAATCCTCGACCATGCGGCACCAGGAACGATTCTGATTGACATGACGACATCCAGTCCGGCTCTTGCAGAACGCATCGCGCAGGAAGCGGCAGCACGCGATCTTCAGGCACTGGACGCACCTGTCACAGGTGGTGACCTCGGCGCGAAGAACGGGACACTCGCTATTCTCGTCGGTGGTGAAGAAGCGCCTTTCGTACAAGCGAAGCCATTATTCGAAGCGATGGGAAAATCGATTTCACTCTTCGGTGGTCCTGGTAAAGGACAATCAGCGAAACTCGCGAACCAAATCGCGATCGCCGGCTCGATGATCGGAACAGCGGAGATGCTGTTGTTCGTCACGCGGTCCGGGATTGACCCGACGCAATTCATCGAGACGATCAAATCTGGTTCTGCCGGTAGCTGGAGCCTTGAGAACTTGATTCCGCGCGTCATCGCTGAAAACTACTCACCTGGTTTCTTCGTCAAGCACTTCATCAAGGATATGCGTCTTGCTCTCGAACGCGGCGCTGAGATGGGCATCGCGACACCTGGTCTTGCACTGACGAAGGATTTATATGAACAACTTGCTGAGCTGGGTCATGCTGATTCCGGTACACAAGCGCTTTATCTGTTGCTCGCTGAACGTTCACGCGCTTCGGTAGAATGAGCAAAAGCCTGTACGCTACGTCTACTGACGTAATGTACAGGCTTTTTTCGTTCATCCCTCGACGGATGATTGACGTGTTGGTTTCAAGCGTTCATAGAAGTGTGCCATCGTCGTATCGAAGTATGGCGTCAAGAAGATGACCCCCACAGTACTAAGTAGTGCGAGGATACCCCAGCCGATGAAACTCAGGTAAAGCATGATCAGTTCACGCTTATGCCCTTTCATCATCCGACGACTCTCACCGAGTACTTGCCAAAACGACAATTCCGGTCGGTCGACCAAAATGTACGGAACGAGGCGATACGCTAGATAAAAGTACAATGCCGGTAAAATCAAAAATGATCCGACATAGACCAATACCGTCACGATCGCGTAAGCGGCAATCGTCCGGAAAGCACGTCGAAACGAAGAAAATCCTTCGAATAACGTTCCGATGCCAGCAGATTCCCCGCGTGTGAAGCGTAAGTAAGCAATCGTTCGTCCGACCGTCACCGGAGCAAGGACGATCGTTACGACCATGTTCAGTCCGGCGAAACGGACCATGCTGTCAATGTCATCTCGATCAAAAGACATCCGGCTTGCTGCAAGCGCAAAGATCAGGAAGTAGATGATCGAGATGCTTAGCCCGACCAGCCAGCGTCCTTTTAGTGTACCAAGGGCGTCTTGTTTTAATTGTTTAGGGTTCATGTCGTACTCCTTCATTTCCACTATTTCCATCTTTGATTCTAGCGTAGTCCCGTTAAAAAACCTAGTTATCCCACTCTGCTTTTCAAACGCATCACGGAATCGTCGAAAATCCGTCACTAACACATACAAAAAAATCCATTTTTCTCATCTCATCAGATTTGAAAAATGGATTCGTGCGGTATAGGATTAGCCGAGAAGTCGTTTCAATGCTTCAACACGTTCTTTTTGAATGATACCGTCTTGTAAGACAGCGGATCCCACATGTAGTTCCGATGCCTTCGTCGCTTCAAGAAGCGTTTCCGCATTCTCAAGCGTAATCCCGGACCCTGGTAAGATGATCAAGTCTGGATGTTCCTCGATCAAGCGCGCAATCGTCTCTTTTCCTTCTAACGCCGTCGCTTGACCACCTGACGTCAAGATCCGGTCGACTTCCGGAAAATCAGCGAGCACTTCTGTCGCTTCGAAAATATCACGACTACTGTCGATCGCCCGGTGGAACGTCAGTGACAGTTCCCCTTTATGTTTGATAATTCGACCAAGGAAGCCTTCGTCGATGCGACCGTCTGCGGTCAATGAGCCAACGACGATCCCGGCAGCACCGAGTTCACGGATCAAGTCGATATCCGTGATGATCGTCTCCTCATCTGATTTCGAATAGACGAACGACTTACTATGTGGTCGAACGAGGACGTGAACCGGAATCTCGACCGTCGAGACGACTTGACGAATCAGTCCATAGCTCGGCGTCAACCCACCTTCGGATAATGCGGAAACGAGCTCGATCCGGTCCGCTCCGGCTTGTTCTGCTGCGACCGCTTCTTCTACGGTCGATGCGATGATTTCTAACATGATGCATCCCTCCCGCATCAGTGTATCATGAGACGACCATCCAGTTCACGCGTTCGTTGAACAGTTTCATCTCCCACGATGGTGGATAGGAGGCTGGACTGAGGACGATCTTTGCACGGCGGAACTCTGCCACCTTATATTTACGATTGCCTTGGAATTCATCATTTGCCAAAAAGGCATAGACGTCCTTCGTACAACTGATGACGGCTTTTTGAATCAGTGAGGATTCAATATCATCGCTGACGAAGCCACGCTCGATTTCAGCACCGTCAAACGATAGAAAACAAGCATCAAAAGCGTAAGCATCGAGCGCCTGCAAGACTTCGACTCCGACCGTCTGCCCGTAAGCATCGACTGTCCCACCGAGTAATCGAATTTCACCTTTGAACGGTCCCGTCTTACGGCACTGCTCCAAGTGACTAGCGACCATCAGTGAGTTCGTAACGATTGTCGCGTTTCCCGTTAAATACGGCAACAGATGCTCGACCGGCTCACCTCGACCAAGAAAGATACAGGAATAATCGCTGAGCCATCCTTTCGCATAACGCGCTAAACGGCGAGATAACTGATCCGTCCGACGTGAGATCGGTGTCTCTCGTTTTCCTCCTTGATAGATGGCGCCACCATAGACGCGCTTCAATTGCCGTTCCCGTTCGAGTTCCTCTAAGTAGCGTCGTACCGTTTCTCCCGAGACATCGAGACGTTCGATCAAATCCTTCGTCATGACTTTCCCTTCCTCTTCCAGCCATTCCATGATGCGTGATTTCCGCTCTTCTCCTAACAACGACACGTGCGCTTCCCCCTTCACAGACAAGTTCTAGTTCTAGTGTATCGAACGTCTGTAAAGGTCTTGTAAATCAGATGTAAATAAACGTGTAGTTCCTATGAAATGTCGTTGAATTCGTCCGTTATCCGACTTTTTTCACAAACAAAAGACGCATCCGCATCTCAATGAACGAGATGTAGATGCGTCTTAATGACTCATTCAGACGGTTTCTTTGCAAAGAGTGGAATCTTAGATTCTGTTCCTTGGCGAATCCGTTGGATGTTCTCGCGGTGCTTGAAGATGACGAACAAAGCAAGAACCGTAAAGAACGTCGGAACGATCCAATCGTTCGTCAAAAAGCCGATGGTGATGGAAACAACGATTCCGACACTTGCCGCCACGATTGAACTGAGCGACACCATCCGGCTTAGACGAAGTGTCGTCAAAAAGGAGACGAGCAGGAAGATGAACAGAACAGGGCTCGTCACGAGCAACATCCCTCCGGACGTCGCAACTGCCTTTCCGCCTTTGAACTTCGCGAAGATCGGATAGATATGACCGATGACAGCTGCTAATCCAGCAAACAACGGATGTATATTTGCTCCCATTAAGATTGGAACAAGGCTTGCGACGGCTCCTTTTCCGAAATCACCGATCAATACGATGATTCCCGCCTTTTTTCCCAAGACACGGAACGTATTCGTCGTTCCGAGATTCCCGCTACCATGTTGGCGAATATCCATCCCGTGTCCCCACTTCCCGACAAGAAGTGCGAACGGTATCGAACCAAGCAGATAGCCAAGAACTAAAATCCCTATGATTTCAATCATAGTCAACCTCCAACCTCTTAGTGACCGACTTTCATATATTCCTCAAGAGTCTGTCCGTTATTTTTAATTTGTGTCGCGACATCGACACCGACATAACGAATGTGCCATGGCTCATACGTATAGCCTGTCCGTGATTGGAAACCACGATCGTAGCGCACGATGAAACCATATTTGGCTGCGTTATTCGCAATCCATTTTCCTTCTTTCGTATCACCAAGGGCAGCTGTTAACCCGTTACCAACGCTTGGTGCCGAAATATCAAAAGCAAGACCTGTTTGGTGCTCACTGTTACCAGGACGTGCTGAATATTGATCAGCAGCTGCCTTGCCATCACGTGCGACATAATTATTATACAATACTTTTTGACGTGCGCCTGAACGGAATCCGCTGACAGCGTTCAATGTCACGCCTTCTTTTTTAGCAGCGGCGAACATCTTTTCCATCTGTTTCGCAGCCGGCGCCCGCATGTAGCTTTGCTCGAGCACACCCGAGTATGAGAAGCTGACGTTCGGGACGACAAGATCCGATGGCTTGTAGTCGATCGGCAAGCCATATTTCTTATTGACGACGACGAGATTACCAAGTGATAGATTTGCTTTGGCATTTGCTGATTTATCGACGTCCGGTGTTTCATCTTCTGGTTTCGACGGTTTCTCTTGTTCTGGATCCTGAGATGAACTATCCGGTTTATCCGTCGATTCGTCTTTGTTGTCTTCTGTTTTGTTCTCTGAAGCTGGTGTATCGTCTTTTTGTTCTTCTTCTTTTTTCGTCTCATCCGAAGAACCTTGATCTTCTTGCGTTGCCGCGTCAGACGAATTGTCTTCTTGTTTTGCTTCTTTTGACGTATCGTCTTTTGCTGTTTCGTCTGTTTTATTTGTTTCGTCTTTGTTCGTGTCTTTTGCTGTGTCTTCTTTTTTCGTTTCGTCGTTTGATTGTTTTGTCTCATCTGATTTCTGTTCCGTTTTCGTTGTATCATCCGCTTGTTGATCCCCAGGATTACATCCTGCAAGGAGAAGCGCTAACGTACTGACGGTTACGATTTTTTTCATGAGTAAGACCCCTCTTCTTTTTATGCTTCTCTATGTTACCGCTAATCGTTCCATCCGTCGAGTCTACTTCCGACAGATAGAGTAAGTCCCTACCTTACTTCAGCTTCTTTATTTTCGCAAATGATTCTGACTTTGTCATCGGTCGTTAGTACCAAGTGCTAAATTTTACTGTTCAGACTGAAAAAGCTGAAAAAAGAAAAAAGCAGAACCGATTCAAAAATCGATTCCGCTTTTGATGCATCTCTTCACGCTTCCGTTAAGAGTGCTGCGTCCGTCTCACTCATCTTCTCATAAATTTCGTGCCAGTTCGGGAACACCTTCGGCAAGCGAATCGGTCGGAAGTTTTCCTTCTTGACGACGACGTGTGTCGTTTTCGCAGATACCGCAAGTTTCCCGTCCGGATGTTTGACTGTATAGCCATAAATCGTCCGTAGTCCATCGTAATGATCAATCCAAACCGTGACGACCGCTGTATCACCGTACGTCAACGAGCGTTTGTAATCGAGATTGACATTCGTGACCGGGGAGACATAACCCGCATCTTCCATCTCCTTGTAATCAAGACCCAAGGACTGGATTAATTCTGTCCGTGCGAGTTCCAAATAGACGAGATAGTTCGAATGATAGACGATGCCCATCATGTCCGTCTCGGCGTACCGGACAGGTATTTCAATCGTGTGCATGTAGCTTCCCCCTTAAAAATCCTCTTTTTCAAGATAGGACCATTCTGAACCGGACAAGCTAACTTTGTCAATTAATCGCATCGACTGCTTCGCGATCGCCTGTTCGACGATCGTGATCGCCGCCCGTGCGTTTCCGTTCGGAACGACATCAATCTTCTCGTTAAGCGTCAACCGTGCGTCCTCCGTCAGCTCGTATCCGAACCGTGCTGCGTATCCTTCAATGATTTGAATCAACTCGTCTGGCGAATAATTCGGGAAGTGGAACGATCGCTTAAAGCGTGATTTCAGTCCTGGGTTACTCGCAAGCAAAGCGTTCATCTGTTGCTCGTAACCCGCAAGGACGACGACGAGATTGTCTTGATGTTTCGTCATCTCATCCACGAGCGTATCAATCGCTTCCTTCCCGAAGTCGTTCGCTCCACCGTTTAACGCATACGCTTCATCAATGAATAAGACACCACCCAGCGCGTCGCGAATTGCGTCGCGCGTCTTTTGCGCTGTTTGTCCGACGTAACCGGAGACGAGATCCGCCCGGCTGACGACTTTCAGATGTCCGCGTTTCAAATAACCGCATTGTCGTAACACATCAGCATAAAGCTGCGCGACAGTCGTCTTTCCGGTCCCGCTATTGCCGCTAAAGACCGCATGCAATTCGACCGGTAAGACTTTATAACCAGCTTCCCGGCGACGTTTTTGCATCGACAACAGAGCTTCAATCTGTTTGAGTTCATCTTTAAGATCAGACAATCCGACGAGCGAAGCGATCCGCTCCTCAACGGTTGCGTCCGGTTCTTGCACCATCTCGAAGTCTTCTTGTTCGAGTAAGGCAAAGTCTTCGTGACTGGCACTCTCTCCAAGGCTTGATCCCTTCTTGAAGATCGCATCAAGCACGATATTTCGGACGGCGCGTCCATTTCCGAAACTGGCGTCAACCCGTTCTCGTTCCAGACGACCGAGCAACGCTCGCTCTGCTTGTTCCGTCAAGACGTAGTCGTTCGCGGTCGCGATCGACCGTCCGATGGCGAGCAGCTCCTGATCCGTATAGTCGGCGAGTAGATAATGATTTGATTCCGGGAAACGACTCCGCAGTCCAGGGTTCGCCTTCAGGAAATCACGCATCTCTTCTGGGTAACCAGCAAGCACGACCGCAAATCGCCCTGCATATTCCCCACTCGTCATCGCTGCGACGAGCGTATCGATCGCGGCCTGACCATAATCGTTCCCACTTTGTCCGGCACGTTTTAAGGCATAGGCTTCATCGATGAAGAGCACCCCTCCGACGGCTTCGCGGACTTTACTCATGACCTGTTCTTCCGTCTGACCGACGAACGCACCGACAAGCGATGAACGATCCGTCTCGACGACTTCCGGTCGTTCGAGAAGTCCGAGCTCGTGATAGATTTTTGCCATCAAACGGGCAAGCGTCGTCTTTCCGGTTCCGGGGTTACCCATGAAGATCATGTGTAGCGATGGTTGATCGCTTGAACGGTAGCCATCTTCCGATCGTTTTTGTTGATACTTCAAGAAGCGATACATATGATGGACCCGTTGTTTGATGTCTTCGAGACCAATCATCGCGTCGAGTTCTTCGAGTGCTGAGCGTTCGACTTGTTTGCTTTCGACGGGGAGCAAAGCGACGACACGTTTGAGATCCTGGATTGTCGTCGCTTTCAATTCCGTCATCTCGCGAAACGCTTCTCGGGAATAGAAACGCTCTTGCAAGCTATCGACGAATGTCTGCGCTGTCTGTTCAAGCGTGGCACTCGAACGCAGTAATGCCGTTCCAGCTTCGAACAGTTCCGTCCAGCGACCAGCATCCAATCGACGCAACCGTTCCGTCAGTTCGACGATTTGTTCCGTCTCCTCGACGATTTGGCTTGCTTGGAGGATCAGTTCTTTCGTCGCTGATCGTTTGGCGTTCGCATTGTCCGTCTCGCGAATCGTCGGAAACGTATGCGCAACAAGGCGCTGATACGTACTTTGTAATTGTTGTTCCGTCAACAACTGCTCAAGACGAGCTGGCAAACGACCATGCTGACGGATTTCTTGCATCCAACTCTCAGCTAAGGCATCCAGTCGTCCCGTCATGATATAGCGATGTTCGACGAGTAACGCCAAGATGCGGACGAGTGCTTCCGTCTCTCCAAGCAACCGGCTACTTTGAGCATACCGTAAGGCGAGCACCTCCTCGACCTTCGCGCCCTCTTCCCACGCTTTGATTTGATTGAACATCTCCTCTTTCGAGAATGCTTCCATGTTGAACCTCCTGCGTCTCGAAAAAACCGACTTTGTCCGCTACCGTTTCGTAGCGTCATCGCCGGTCGTTTCTTGTTTATTTTGCTTTTAACCAATCCGGATCGAACGTATCGATCGTTTCAAAACTCTTCATCTTGACAGAGTAGAACAGTTTACCGTTATTACGTGACTCCGCACCGAGTACTTTCGAACGGTCGGAAGCGACATAATACGTTGCTTGTTCTTGGTTGTTTTCTTTATCGAAGATCGATGGGTATTGTTTGATCCAGTCTTCTGGTACCGTGCTTGATGGTTCTTTTTTCACATACACGTCTGCTGCCATTCCAGCGATGTCCGCTTCTCCCTCGACTTGTCCGAAGTCACCTTTGTTGATGAAGGCGAGGATCTGTTCGTTGAAGCCACGTGAGAGGAATGGGCGCGGCGCACTGACACTTTTGCCGGCTTTCGTCTCATTGACTAACTTCCCTGTCGCATCATACTCACGGAACATCGTCCCGTTCCAGATCGCAAGCGATCCTTTTGACGGACCGTCTACGACTTCTGTCCGGAAATGACCTTTGTCATTAAAGACGACTTCATACGTGCGTGATTCAAGTTCATCTTTTTTCGTCGCGAGCTTCTTCTCAACATATTGGATGCGTGTCATCGTATAAAACGGTTTGACCGTCGCGGCTTTTTCATCGCTTGCGGTCTGCGTCTTGTTCAAGAGATAAAAATTGTAGGCAAGGAGGATCGCCATTGCCACGATTGCTACTGCAATCCACGTGCTCGTTCGTTTCGTCATGCCATGTACACCTTCCTAGCTCAAGTCTCTATTCCTTATCATCGTATCGGTTTTATAAGGAGAATACAAAGGGTTTGTCCGAGATTTCACGATTTCTGACTAAATTCGTCAGACTTTTGAACAAATCAGAAAATGGTCAGGACGACAAAAAAAGGCGAACCGAATGAATTCGGTCCACCCTTGATTACGTTTATGCTTCTTTCGGCGTCAGCGAGACGATCATCGACTCATCGACCAAGTAATAGCTATGATGCGGCATTTCACGCAAATAGCCATCTTGAAACAACATCGCGCAGTCGACTTGGAACGTTTTGCTATACGGTTTCAACGGGAGTTTCTTCACCCGGTCAAAATAGCGATCGACGGCAACCTGGACATGATCCATCTCATAGACGAGTTCCCGATCTTTTGCCTCCATGATGGTGAATGTCTCACGCGACATGTAAAACACTTGTGTCGAACGTGCTTTCAAATACGGCTCCAACTGCTTTAAATCGATGCGTTGTTCGTTGTCTAAAAGCACTGTCCGATTCGTCCCTTTCGGTAGTTCGGATTCAAAGGCATGCGTCGCTTGTTTGACTTCATCAAGCGTCACGTCACGCATCGGCAACGGCTGGTCTTCCTTCGGTTGAAACCACTTCTTGAATCGGTTCACCTTTTTCCTCCTCTCGTCAAAAAAAGGTGGGGTTTCCCCCACCTTTGATTAGACAACTTATGCTTGTTGGAGACGCTCACGAAGGACCATTGGAAGGATCCCGCCGTGACGGTAGTAATCGATGTCGACTTCTGAGTCGAAACGAGCGATCGCTTCGAATTCAGTGACTTTTCCGTCTGCCGCTGTCGCTGTGACTTTAACGATGTCACGTGGACGAACAGACTCATCGATTGCGATGCTGATCGTTTCTTCACCTGTTAAACCAAGTGTTTCAGCTGTCGTGCCTGCCACGTATTGCAGTGGAAGAACACCCATCATGACGAGGTTTGAACGGTGAATCCGCTCGAAGCTTTCCGCGATGACGGCTTTGACGCCGAGCAAGTTCGTTCCTTTTGCTGCCCAGTCACGTGAAGAACCCATACCGTAATCTTTACCAGCGAGGATGACGAGACCTGTGCCATCTTCTTTATACTTCATCGCAGCATCGTACATCGCCATCGTTTCGCCTGTTGGCCAGTACGTCGTGAAGCCACCTTCTGTACCTGGTGCGACTTGGTTACGGATGCGGATGTTCGCGAACGTTCCGCGCATCATGATTTCGTGGTTACCACGACGTGAACCGTATGAGTTGAAGTCTTTTGGTGCAACCCCTTTGTTGACGAGGTATTGACCGGCTGGTGTCGTTTTCGAGAATGAACCCGCTGGTGAGATGTGGTCCGTCGTAACCGAATCAGCAAACTTACCGAAGACACGGAGTCCGTTGAGCGCTTCGACTTGACCAGCTTCCTTCGCCAAGTTCTCGAAGAACGGTGGGTTTTGGATGTACGTCGACTCACCGTCGAAGTCGTACTGATCCCCTGTTGGCACATCAAGGTTGTTCCAACGTTCGTTTCCTGTGAAGACTGAATCGTATTCTGCACGGAAGCTTTCTGGTGTGACGACCGTGTTGATGATCGTTTGGATCTCATCACGTGACGGCCAGATGTCAGCGAAGAAGACTTCTTGTCCGTCTTTGCCTGTTCCGAGTGACGCGTTCATGATATCGACGTCGACTGTTCCTGCAAGTGCATACGCGACGACGAGTGGCGGTGAAGCCAAGTAGTTCGCTTTGACGAGCGGGTGGACACGACCTTCGAAGTTACGGTTACCGGAGAGGACAGACGATACGAGTAAGTCTGAACCGAGGATTGCGTCTTCGACTGCGCGGTCGAGTGGACCAGAGTTCCCGATACATGTCGTACAGCCGTAACCGACCGTGTTGAAGCCGAGTTCGTCAAGGTACGTTTGGAGTCCTGATTTCTCGAGGTAATCCGTAACGACCTTCGATCCTGGCGCAAGTGATGTCTTGACGTATTTTGGAACCGAAAGACCGAGTTCGATCGCTTTTTTCGCGACGAGTCCAGCACCGATCATGACGTATGGGTTTGATGTGTTCGTACAGCTCGTGATCGCAGCGATTGCCACGTCACCCGTACGCATTTCAACTGCTTCGTCTTCGAACTGAACGACAGCGACTTTGTTCGCTTCTTCTTCCGCTAAGCCGAATCCAGCGTTTCCTTGTGGAGCCGTCAACGCTTTTTTGAATGATGTATGAACATCCGTCAAATCGATCCGGTCTTGTGGACGTTTTGGTCCAGCAAGGGCAGGAACGATTGTCGAAAGATCGAGTTCGACTGTTTTCGTGAATGTTGGATCTTCGTTTTGTGGCGTGTAGAACAAACCGTTTGCTTTCGAGTAGTTCTCGACTTTTTCGATCAATTCTTCATCGCGACCTGTCAGACGAAGGTACGTCAATGTTTCTGTGTCGACTGGGAAGAATCCACATGTTGCACCATATTCTGGCGCCATGTTCGCGATTGTTGCCCGGTCAGAAAGTGACATCAAGTGGAGTGATGGACCGAAGAACTCGACGAATTTACCAACGACGTTCTCTTGACGGAGCATTTCCGTTACACGAAGGGCAACGTCTGTTGCTGTCGTTCCTGGGTGCATCTCACCTGTAATGCGTACACCGATGACTTCTGGTACTGGGAAGAACGATGGCTGTCCGAGCATGCCCGCTTCCGCTTCGATCCCACCGACTCCCCAACCGAGGACGCCAAGACCGTTGATCATCGTCGTGTGTGAGTCCGTTCCGACGAGTGTATCCGGGTACACATCAACTGTACCGTCTGCTGTTTCCTTTTCAAGGACGACAGATGCCAAGTACTCGAGGTTAACTTGGTGGACGATCCCTGTTGCTGGTGGTACGGCACGGTAGTTATCGAATGCCGATGTCGCCCAGCGAAGTAATTTGTAACGCTCTTCGTTACGTTCGAATTCGAGATCCATGTTTTCTGCAAGTGCTCCAGCAAAACCGTAAGCATCGACTTGAACCGAGTGGTCAACGACGAGGTCGACTGGTACTTCTGGGTTGATGACCGATGGGTCTCCACCGAGATCTTGCATGGCTTTACGAAGTGACGCGAGGTCAACGACCGTTGGAACACCTGTGAAATCCTGAAGGATGACGCGTGACGGTTTGAACGGAACATCGACGTCATTCGAAACTTGAGCTGTTCCCCATTTCGCCAAGTTCTCGACGTGTTCACGTGTGATCGAACGACCATCTTGTTGACGAAGTACTGACTCGAGCAGGACACGAATCGAGTATGGAAGGCGTTTGACTTCCGTCAATCCGAGTTCTTCCAATTTTTCAAGACTATAGTACTGATAATTCTTACCGTTTGCTTCAAACGAACGGCGTGCGCCAAAGACATCTTGCGACACATCTGTTTGCTTCATGGTGATTCCCCCTTTAAGTGTTCACGACATCAAGCCCCTGATACCGCTTACTTGTACAGTTCTATCATAGTATAATATGGATTCCGTTACAATTTGAAAGAACAAAAGACTTTCGATAAGTTTTACTTATTGCCGATATTAGAAAATTATTCTGTTGTCCTGTTTTTCTCATATTTCCAGTCTCGCGTTTCCATTTAGAATGTTCAGGGTACTTAAAAAGTGTAGTACGATATCCGATTCTTGTGGAGGCGTTTATTATGGCGAAATACAAAAGCGATGCAACGCACGTTATTACGACAATCATTTTCAGTGATGTAGAAAAAGCAAAAACAGGCTTTGCGATGATTAAGGATCTCGAGGCAATCAAGGAAATCGAGATGGATCAGATGGTTCTCGCAAAACGTGACGAAGCAGAGGGCTTCTCTTTCATCGATGCCATCGACTTCACGCAACAGGACCAATCCTTCAAAGGCTCATTGATCGGCATGGCAATCGGTGTCGTTGGTGGTCCGTTCGGTATGCTCGTCGGCTCCGTTGCTGGTTACTTGATTGGTGCGAACCGGGATGAGAAGAACGAGCGGGAATCATTTGATTTGTTCAACCGGACGCTGAATCAGATCAATCCTGACCATTACGGTGTCATCTTGATCAGTGAGGTCAACGAAGATTCAGAAGCCGTCAATGCAATCGCTGCTGAACTTGGCGCGACGATTCGTCGGACTGGTGAGACATTACCGGATGGTACGGTCTAATCAAATCAGAGTTGTCACCTTTACGTTCTCGTTTTAAACGGGGACGTTTTTTAATTCCTGGATCACCTGTTTTGCTGCTTCCTGTGTCGTGTCAGGATCTACTTTGTTTAATGAATTTTGTTGTACGGATATGAGGATGTTTTTGTAGCTAATGATGAGGAGCTCGCCGTAACTACCGTTTGATTGATACTGAACCAGATCATTGCCTATGTATCGATCCGTATACGCAAAATGAATCGCTAACTGCGTATCTTGTTTTTGGTTTTCAAAATAAAGTGTCTCCTGGGTCGATGGCGTATCAATCGTTCCGTCAACCGTTAACCATCTTCTCTTCTCAAAACTCAAGGATTGGTCGACAGCCGTGAAATCTGCACCGATCGTACTATCCTTCAACTGAAACTGATCCATCTTCAAGTGTTCATTCATATGCTTGAACAGCTTTTCATACTGAACTGGATTTAAGATGGGGTGTTTCGTCTGATTCGTATGCGTAGTAGTTTTGACTTCTACTTTTTTCTGTTCCGTCGTGACCGCCTCATCCGTGCATCCAGCGATCAAAAACACACTTGAAAACAGAATCAACATAGTCCCCTTATAATTCATAGAATATCCTCCCCAATTGATAATAACCTTCCATCATTTCGCCTTAAAAT
>NZ_WBYY01000062.1:0-16340 GCF_048985645.1 Exiguobacterium sp. A1_3_1
GGGCTCGGAGATGTGTATAAGAGACAGGAACTAATTGAGATGGGCGGCGACTGGAAATAAGATGAAAGTATCAGTAAAAGGTGGTCTAACTATGGAAGGAGTGACATCATGCAGCTCAAAGAATCGATCTACTTTCACTCACCGATTTTCATCCAAAACTTGTTGACGACTTTACAAGGACGTCGCCTGTTCCATGAACGATATGGTCCCGCCTATCAGCAACGCTTACAAGAACTGAAACAGAAGTTAGGACGACCGATTGACGTTCGAGCAGAACAATTGCATCGATTAAACGACTTCCTTTCTTTTTGCCAAACACATAGTCCATACTATCAGGAATTGTTTTCTACCATTGCACTAGAGCTCCCGTTACAATCGATTGACGAACTAAAACAGATTCCCCCTTTGACGAAAGAAATCTTACGCCAACAAAATGAGGACGTCCATGCGCACGTCCATGCCCCGATTCTCGGAAAAACGGGCGGTACGACTGGTAAATCGATTCAAGTGCACTATACAAAGGAAGATATGCAAATCCGAATGGCACATCTTGACTTCTTCAAGTGGACCCATGGAGTCGATCAAGGGATGCGCCGCGCAAGTTTTACCGGTCAAACCCTTGCTTCCCCGCAACAAAAGGCGCCGGTTTATTGGCGGACGAATAAAGTCATCAATCAGATGTTGTTCTCGATTAAAAACATTAATCCGAAAACCGCCGCTGCATACATTGAACAACTCAATCGGTTTCAGCCGGAATCGATTGATGGTTTGCCTTCAGGGATGATCGAAGTCGCGCGATATGCTAAAAAATATGGGATGACCTGTTCGTTTCGACCGAAAGCGATTTTCCCGACGGCAGAGATGATGACGGCAGAAGAACGAGCACTCATCGAAGACGTTTTCCATGCACCGATCTATGATCAGTATGCGTCGTCAGAAGGAGCCCCGATCGTCGCCGAATGTCCGTATGGGAAAAAACATCTACATTATGAGATGGGAATCATTGAACGTGATGAGGACGGCGAAATTCTCGTAACGAGTTTTGATACGCACGGGACACCTCTCGTCCGTTACCGTGTCGGCGATCGGATGACGCTCAGTCAGGAAACGTGTCCTTGTGGTCATCAAGGTCCGATCATCGCTTCGATCGACGGACGGGGGAGAAGCTTCATTCAACTCAGAAACGGTCACCGTGTCTTTGAAGGTGAACTCGCGGGAATCGTTCGGGCGTTCCCGAACTGTATCGAACGCGTACAATACATTCAAGAGACACGGGACGAGATTGTTTTATTATATGTTCCGGATGAACGATGCTTCGAGAAAGAACATGAGAAGAAACTCTTTTTTGTTCTAGACCGACTGTTTGACGGACAATTAAATGTCGTCATGCGCGCGGTACCGGAAATTCCGAAAGAAATCAGTGGAAAGACACTACTGATTAAACAACAGTATGCATGACACACGAAAAGGCGAGATCATCGATGATCTCGCCTTTTCATATGTCCTGAAACCATCAGTCGCGCGGACGCACCGGAATCCAGATGGCAGATTGATAGTCGGCGGCAGACGGGTCGCCTGCCGAATAGACTTCGAGTTCAGCGTGAGGCAGAGGATCATATCCATGCGATGGGAGCCACTCTTGATAGATACGCTGCCACATCTCTTGAATGGCATGTGGCATTGGACCAACGACCGGAAACGTCGCCCAAAGACTCGCCGGAATCGTCATTGTTTCCTGACCGGGTAGGACTTCCGTTGTCGTCGTCGCGATCCAATAATCCATCGATGCTTCGGTGAAATTGGAGCAGACACCAATCACACCTTCAATCTGACCGTCATTTTGTTTGAACAAGGTAGCATCTTGACCAGAATGATTCACATCATTCCAAAACAACGGAATCAGCTGTTTTTGGGCACCATCTTGCGTCGAGAAATGTTTTCGCCATCCTGAAATCTGTAAAGCCGGTCGTTCGATGAGTTGGTAATCCATTTGCTCCAGTCCCTTCAAGGTCACCTGAATGCTCAGGCGGTTATAGGCGTGAATCGGACATCGCTCGTTTCGCATCAACGTCGGCGAACAACCATGCTGACGTTTGAAAGCTTTCGTAAAAGCTTCCGGCGTCTCATAACCAAAACGTAAGGCGAGATCGATGATTTTTTCGTCCGTCTGTGTCAATTGTTGCGCTGCGAGCGTCAGACGTCGTCCTCGGATGTATTCCGGTAACGTCATCATCGCAAGTAACGAAAACGTCCGTTGTAAAGGATAAGCCTGCATCTGAGCGACTTTTGTCAAAACGTTGAGATCGAGCGAGTCTTCTAAATGATCTTCAATATAGTCAATAACGCGTTGAATCGATTCGAGCCACATCTTGTCACCTCCTTGTTTTCAGTATAGTAGAGCGAAGATCGTCGGACCTGTCCAAGCCGATAGCAATTTGTCAGGATGCATGTTCCCTTATTCTTGTCATATTCCTGTCAGGTACATCGGCTATCGTAGAGACATCGAAACCGTTACTTCCCTTGCGAAAGGACGTGATGACATGGGTATCAAAGAGCAGATCTACAATCGCTCTCCTCTATTTCTCCAGCACCTCTTCACAACCCTCTATGGGTATCAATTGCATCGCGAACGTTATGGACCGGTCTATCAAGAACGGTTCCGGATGCTCCTCGAACGAGAACATACGACGATCGACGTCAAAGCGGAACAACTTGATCGTTTAAATGACTTCCTTCGCTTCTGTACTGAACACAGTCCCTATTACCGTCAGCTCTTCACTTCACACGGCATTCGCCTGCCGTTAACGGACTTATCCAAACTAAAACATATTCCTGTACTATCAAAAGAAATATTACGAACACACATGGAGGACATTCAAACAGATGTCGCTGCGCCAATCATAGGGAAAACGGGTGGAACGACAGGCACGTCACTGCAAGTACGATATACGATACTGGATATGCAAATTCGCATGGCCCATCTGGATTATTTCAAGGCGACCCACGGTGTCTACCGTGGCATGCGACGAATCAGCTTTACGGCACAGGATCTCGTACCCGAGCGTCAACAGGTGGACGTCTACTGGCGGATGAATCGAGCGGCGAATCAACTCTTGTTCACGGTAAAACGATTATCCCCACGGACGATGGCAGCGTATCTTGAAGCCATCGAACGTTTTCAACCAGAAACGATTGATGGTCTTCCGTCAGCGATGATTGAGCTCGCCCGGTTCGCGAAGCGAGAAGGGATCCGCTTGACGTGTCAACCGATTGCGATTTTCCCGACGGCAGAACGGATCGACGCGGAAGAGCGCCAAGTCATCGAAGAAGTGTTTCACGGACCAGTCTTTGATCAATATGCATCGTCTGAAGGGGCACCAATCGTTTCAGAATGCCGATTAGGTCAA
The DNA here is from genome assembly GCF_048985645.1 of Exiguobacterium sp. A1_3_1. Classification (NCBI taxonomy): domain Bacteria; kingdom Bacillati; phylum Bacillota; class Bacilli; order Caryophanales; genus Exiguobacterium; species Exiguobacterium sp. A1_3_1. Next base: position 3,408 of record NZ_WBYY01000062.1, read on the forward strand.
AAGCATCTGCACCATGAGATGGGGATCATCGAACTCGATACAGACGGGGAGATTCTTGTGACGAGTTTTGATACACACGGGACCCCCCTCATTCGCTACCGGGTCGGAGATCGGATGACGCTCAGTCCGCGCACCTGTTCCTGTGGTCACCCGGGACCAATCATCGAATCGATTGACGGCAGGGGGCGGGCCTTCATTCAAAAACCGGATGGGCAAAAGATTTTTGAAGCGCAACTGGCGAGTCTCGTTAAACATTTGCCAAACAGTATCGAGCGTATTCAATATGTTCAAATGACGACAGATAGCGTATCGATCTACTACGTTCCGGACGCAGAGCGGTTCAGTCAATCAGACGAACGACTTCTGATGGAACGGCTGTACCGTTTATTCGGTCGTGATATCCATCTCGATGTACAAGCCGTATCTTATATCGATGCCGAGGAAAGCGGGAAAATTTTACTCGTTAAATCAAGTTTAACAGGATGAAGGTGGCGGGCAGATCGTGACATCTGTCCGCTTTTTTAATGATTTTTCATCATACCTCAGTTAAAAGTACATGTTAAAAACACCTCCACTGTTAGTACTTCTAAAAAGGTACCAATATAAAGGTGTTTTAGATTACCTCATTCATTCAATTCGTTTTTGATATCCCTTACCTTTTTTAAAAGCCATTTTTTATTTTCTTTGTCTTTTACGATGATGAAATCTTCTGTTCCTTTAACAGAATAAATGGTGGACCCGACTGAAAAAAGATTCGATTGACTGTTCGCTTGGGGCATTTCATATGCTTTTGTTTTCTTTAATATCGTACTAATTTTTTCTCCTTGTCGCTTAGATGCATCCAATTCAGCTTCTGTTCCACTATACTCTTTGTTATTCACAATGACGATCATGGCATAACTAGCTTCGTCCTCTGTACCGGTTTGACTGCATCCGAATAAAAATCCAATGAACACAATGACGAATATCTTTTTCATCGGAACCTCCTTATATGAGTAATTGTTGAATAATAACGTAAATTCATGATAGGTAAAAGTCGCTTCCTTTACCAAATATAAGGTAAAATCAGGAAAAGGAGGGGGATAGATGAAACCTCAGATTTTACTGTTAGGCATGTTCCATCTCGATCGCCCGACCAATGGTGATTTGATTCGTCCAGGAATTTTTGATGTCGCGTCAGAAAAAAGGCAACGAGAAATCCAAGAAGTCGTTGCTCGATTGAACGCATTTCGACCGACAGGCGTTGCCCTTGAGACGTCACCTGAACGCATAAGTGACCTGCAACATACATATGACACCTATCAACATGAGAGCGATTTAACCGAAAATGAACGGCAACAAATTGGCTTTCGATTAGCCCGGATGGCGGGAGTAGCAGATCTCCATGGGGTCGATTGGAACGAAATCGTACCCGGCGTACCGGATTTAGGAATCGTCCGTTCACATCATCCGGAAGCCTTTGAGACGATCGTCGCGGCTGAGATGAAGCGGACAGAACAATTAGAGCACGCGATGGAACAGTCATCATTCTCCGAATGGCTCGATCGATTGCACGCTGAAGAAACGATTGCAGCGTCGGCTAGAATCTATGATCAAATCGAACGACTGGAGAGTGGTCGGATTTGGGTTGAACGCTACTGGCGAGTCCGCAATCAAAAGATCGCAAATCGTTTACTGCACCTTGCTCAGGCGAACGAACGAATCGTCTGTTTGTACGGTGCTGCGCACCTCCCGTTATTACGACAATATTTGAATGAATCGAACCAAGTCGAAGTGATGACGTGGAACGATTGGAACAACAAAAAGGAGTGTATGTAAATGCTATTTCACTACCATATTTGGACACCACATTTGGAAGAAACAGAGGCTTGGTACACGGCACGCGGATTTCACGTTTCCCAGCGCATCGGGAAGAAAGACGGAGAATTTTCGTCGTTTAATCCACCTCTATCATGGGATGATTTTCGAGCAGATCAAATTTTATTCCGAATCATTGAAATGAAACGGGGAGCGGTCAATGTGACGATCGGATTCGGAAAAACGGTTCGCTTCGATCACATCGGATTTTTGATTCAGCCTGGTGACGTGCAAACGATTCTTGATCGCGCAGAAACGTTATCGTTCACGGTCCAAGCGAACGAGCGTCGGACGTTCTTGCAGACACCATACGGATTACGGATTGAACTGCAAATCCATGAAGATGCGATTGCGGATACTGATGGAACGACAATTGAGCGTTTAATTCTAACGACACCGCGCGAAGGATTAGAGGCGGATTTAACGAAACTGTTCGATCGATCGATTTCACAAATCCAAACCGTCCGCGGGGAGAAGACCGTCTTACAAGAAGCAGTCTTTTCCGACGTATCGCTCGTAGGTACGGATCCGAACGGTGTTCAGCTTGTCTGCTCATAATCAACGAATACTTTGATCGGGAGATCTGGTGTTTCCATCAAGACAGCGAAGCAACTGGCAAGCTCCGAAAACGAAGTCTCGTGTTCGAACAAAGCTGGCAATGTCGCGTGACGATCGTCTGAAAAGAGCCAGTCTGCATGCTTGCGGTAGTCCCAGCCGTCACTCGATGCAATGATCTGAAGTTCTTTCGCGTGAAACGCGGGCGTCAACGTCAAGGTTTCCCGGTTGCCGTCCGATAAGACGCAGATTGCACCATGAGGACGGACAGCAGACTGAAGCTCGGCAAAGGCCGCTTGGCGTCCAGAACATTCGATAGCGGCGTCATACATACTTGAATCCGGTGTGACAACACGTGCACCTAATTGACGCGCTAACTCTGCTCGGGACGTAAGTGGCTCGAGGATATCAATCTGACGAACGTTAACGTAATGCCGTAAGTAATGCACTGTCAGCAAACCGATCGTACCCATTCCAGAAACTAAGACGCTTGTATCGGGTGTCAATGTCAGCTTACGGACGCCTTTTGCCGCGTCACAGGACAGAATCAGTAGTAAGACTTCACGTGGTGAGACATAAGCAGGAACCGGGATGACTTTCGATTCAGGAATGATCGCTTGATCTTGATGACCATAGAAGCTGACAACCCGATCTCCGGGCTTGACGATTTGGACGGCGTCACCAACTGCAAGCACTTCGCCATAACTTTCATATCCTGTCTCGAGCGGATAGTCATAGCTGGTTTCGGTCATGTCTTGTTCCAGCCATTGGGGAAGTTCGGCACCGATACTAATGGCACCGGCTAGAGTGCGGACGTAGACGTCATGGATGCCAAGCGGCGGCAGTTCCCGAACAAGATAACCAGGTGTCTTCGACTCCACAAGACAGCAAATCGTTGTAGTGTTCAACATGTAAACCTCATTTCATTGTTGGATTGATGTCATATGGATCAAGCATATACCACTTTACTTGTAAAATATAACAATTCGAAACCAGAAATGATGTAGAATAAGAAAGAAAAGGAGGGAATCGAATGGAACCATTATTGATTTTGGCATTGCTCGTGTTCGCATTCTTGACGTATCGGTATAGTAAGATCCTCGTCCGAAAGGATATCTCTGCTGCAAACAAACGACTCGCAATCGTCTTTTATTTGATTGCCGTCAGTGGACTTGGCGCTGTTGTTTATTTCAACGTATAAGGAGGACCATCCATGCATTCAACGACTAAACGACGAATCGGTGCGTATATCATCAACCAAGCTGTTTATTTCGGACTTTCTGTCGTCATCGAAAAAACGGTGTTACGACGTGTGAAGTCAGAAGTCGTTCACGCTGTCGTGACACAACCGACGATCAGTTTTCTAGGAGAAGTCGCGCAATTAAAACTGTTGAACGGAAAAACGATTGGTGATCAGATTTGCGGCATCCAGGTTGAAAGCGAGAACGGATTGCCGTTGACGACAAAACAAATCGTCCGCCGAACAGTCTATCGTGATACGGTCTCGTTATTTAAGATTCGACCGTACTGGAAACCGTTTCTTGAGAACGGACAACGATTACCGGAAGATGACTTCGCGAGAACGATCGTCCGCTTGAACCAGGAGAAGCTAAATAATGAAGCTTGATTTTCATGTTCATTGTGTCCGTGCCTCTCAACCTACAGGAGCCATCCTCCTCTATCATGGTTGGGGCGGAACGGCTGTCTCTTATCTAGAGTTTGCGCGACAATTATCTGAAGAAGGATACGATGTCTTCATCCCGGAACTTCTTCGGCATGATCAACGTGATCCGCTTGATCATCCATTTGATCCAGAAATAACGACGACCTATTTTTGGTGCGTCGTCGAACAATCGATTACGGAAGCGACAGCTATCATCAAACAATCAGGCTGGCATGTTTCAGACGTGATAGCGATCGGCGTCTCGATGGGTGGGTTCATTGCCCACGGGATCATGTCGCGTCGGCCGATTAAAGCACTCGTTGCGATCAATGGGGGCGGTGCCTATCTTGAAGCAGAACGTCAATTCCGCGTTCGTGACGGGCGACCTGCTATCAAAAAGGAGGATGTACCATGGAAACTCGATCCAATCAGTGTGATGGATGAGCGTCCGTGGTTGCTTCTGCACGGCGATGCCGATGACATCATTCCACTATCGATCCAATCAGTGTGATGGATGAGCGTCCGCGGTTGCTTCTGCACGGCGATGCCGATGACATCATTCCACTATCGATCCAGCAGTTTTATCACGGGACAGCTGTTCAAGCAGGTATGGCGCAAACGACCGTATTAGACGTTTTTCCGGGTGTCAATCATACCGTGACCGATGCCATGATCAAGCAACTGATCACATGGCTGAAGTACGTCAAACTTCAAGGGGCGACAGATGGACTACATACGTTTTCTTCGCACTAAGGTCGGTCAAGAAAAAGTGATGTTGAACTTTGCCGGTGGGATTGTCTTTGACAAGGAGGGGCGCATTCTTCTTCAAAAACGGCGGGAGCAACAAGCATGGGGCTTTCCGGGCGGGGCACTGGAACTAGGAGAGTCGCTCATTGAAGCCGCACAGCGTGAGATTTTTGAAGAGACCGGTTTTCATGTCAGGATCGAACGGTTGAGTGGTGTCTATTCGAAGTACGAAGAGATGTATCCAAACGGGGATGTCGCCCAACCGATCGTCCATTTTTTCGTTTGCCGAATCAATGGGGGACAATGGACGATTGATGCCGATGAATCATTCGATGTTGCTTTTTTTGAAAGAGATCAGATGCCAGAGCTCTATAGCGAACTGCATCAAACAGCCTGGAACGATTTTTTGACAGAAACGAGTCCGGTCTTTCGATAATGCAAAACATCCTTCTGATTTTAACGTCAGAGGGATGTTTTTACATGCGACATATTCAGCGTTCAAAGCCACCTTCGGAATGGATGACTTGCCCGGTCACCCAGCCACCGTCAGGACTGACGAGGAATTGGATCAATCGTGCGACGTCTTCCGGCGCACCGATTCGCCCGAACGGAAAACTAGGTTTAAGCGCCGTCCGGGTTGCTTCATCCATCCAAGTCGAGTCTGTCGGACCCGGATTGACGGCGTTGACGGTGATGCCAAGCGGCGCCACGGCTGCCGCGTAAGTCTTCGTAAACGTCGACAAGGCACCTTTTGTCGTAGCGTAAGCAATCTCGTCAGGCATCGGACCGAGATCCTGTCCGGACGTCAGTTGAATGATACGACCGGACGTTAGATGTGCTTCAACGAATTGTTTCGTGAAACGTGTCGCGAGCAACAACGGTGCCCGGAGATTGACGGCATAGTGTTGATCAAGACTGGCTGCATCAAGTGTTCGCCAATCCGTCATCGTCGAATGGGCAGCGTTATTGATCAGGATACTTGGTGTTCCAAAGTCTTCTACCTGATCGAATAAATCATCAGCGGCATCTGCTTGACCTAAATCAAGTTCGATCGCAAGGACGCGGGCACCTTGATTTTCAAGTTCGGTCGTAAAACTAGTCGCCCAATCCGCTGTTGCTTTAAAATAAGTAAAGACCAGGTCATGTCCAGACATGGCAAGCTGGCGGCAAATCGCAGCTCCGATGTCGCGTGTCTGACTGGCACCGGTCACGATAGCAATCGGTCGTTTCGTCATATGTACGCTCCTTTACATAGATACAATCAAATAAATGAATGGTTCCAAATGTTTACAAAAACAGTATAGCGTAAGAAAGACAATGAACGGAAGCGTTATTATGATTTAACATACTGATTAAATGCATGTTTTGACTTGAAACGTGGTAAAGAAAAAGTGTACGAAATTATTCGTTAAACAGGTGGGGGAGGATGAATCGATCATGAAAGCAATCGTCTTATTCGACGGAGAATGTAATCTCTGTGACGCGAGTGTCCAGTTCATTTTGAAACGAGACCAAGGATATCATGATTTTGCTTCGTTGCAAGGGGAAACAGGACAAGAAATCGTCCGTCGTCATCATCTTCCGGAAACGATCGACAGTGTCGTTGTGATTGACCGGGGTGTACCCTATATCAAATCAGATGCAGCGTTACGGATTGCCCGTCATTTAAAAGGTGGATGGCGTCTGTTGAGTGTGTTTCAGATTGTTCCACGTTCACTTCGAGATCGCGTCTATGATTTCGTTGCAAACAACCGTCATCGCTGGTTTGGACAAAAGCAGCAGTGCGCGTTACCGTCTCCGGAGACGCGAGCTCGATTTCACGACTAAAGATGAAAAACCGCGACGAATCGGTCGCGGTTTTCTTTCTGTTCATTGGTTGGTCACATGCAACCAGTGACAACTTGGCAATGGATCGCCGAGGAAACTTAATCCTAAATCATGGGCTTGGTGGATTGTTTCAAAACAATCGTCTCCTTCATCCAGATACACTTCATGATGCGGTGATTGGAGGTGTGTTCCTGCGATACGCCAAAGATTTGAACGGTGTGTCACCGTTATTTCGTAGTCGATGTTTGGTGAGACGACGAGCGGATTACCAACAGAATGATGAAGCGTATATCGAGTTGGTGATTGATGTGATAAATAGACTTGCTGTGTCGAAGCGACATCTTCTCGATATAACTGATGACAAGCATCAAAAGAGCGAGTAGGATTTGCTTGTTTTGATAGTTGATGAGTCGTTTCACCATTACATGTCAGGACCTCTGTAAAGGTACGATACTCTTTAGAAAAAGGCGAATATTGTCGCGCATCGCCTTCGAAATAACGATGCGGAGAAAACGGATTCGGGTTCATGAGAATCGGAGGAGCAATGAACGTCAGTACACGCAATCGGTATGAAGAAACCTTCGTATGTGAAGCGGATAGCGGGTACAAAGAAAAATAGAGTACGAATTGTTCAAATTCCCGTTCTCGGTCTTGTTCTTGTTTTATCTGATTCGTAACGCGGGCGAACGTCTTGATTATGCGTGCGAACGGCATCGATTTTCTAGAAATGGGACGTAACACCCGGATTTCGAAACGTGTAAACTGTTCAGGGTCAATCGTTCCTTTCCATTCGGGTGTTGTAGTTTGACCTAATCGATGCCCATCTTGAAATATCGAATAATGCGATACCTCTGGAATTTCACCCCATAATAGTCGGACAACATGATTTTGTTGAATCAGGACAGTCACTTTTCGATTCCAGAACAAATCATCCGTACTTGAAACAAGAGCCGTGACGATACGTGTCTTCGAATCTGAATCGATCAGTTCGAACGACAAAGGCTCATATAAAGGGAGTACATCCGTTTGATAGGTATTCGAGTTCTGAATGAAACAAGGTATACCGTTTAAGAAGAGTCGGACGTTACTTGTTCCTTTCCAGGTGAGACAAACGGTTTCTCCGCTTTGTTTGATTTGAATGTGATTGATGTCAATCATGGGACTGATCTCTCCTTACACGAATTCTGAAAGAAAACCCCTTCCACTTCTGAATCAGAAGGGAAGGGGAAACGTCATAGCAATCCTTTTGCGACTTCTAGTTTTTCTTGATCGTGTTTTAATTGCTTTTTCAAGTCATGCGCGTGATACATCTCATGGTCAATCATGTATCCGGCGATCGCAGCGTGAGTCTGAATGGCTTTGTTCAGTTGTTCGGTCAAGACTTTCCGCACATCAGGAGAAGCCGTTTCCGTAATCGCGACAGCATAAGCACGGACGAGTGATTTACTGCTGATTAAGAAATCTGTCGCAATCAACTCGTCTCGTTTTTTACTGGGACGATTAATGGATTGAAGAGCTTCATTCATGAGAACCGCCTCCTTCATGATCTGCCAATAGCTTTTGTAAATCGTTTAATGCTTGTTCGCTATCTTTGATGTCTTGAGCAATCAATTTTTCAAGCGTCTCATCTTTGACAAAAGAACGAACAGCAACAGCTTTAACGAGACAGGCTTGTTTCATCGTCATGATTTCATGGATTTCGAGTGTTTCATGGATTGCAAGTGGTGATTTAGCCATCGGTCTCACTCCTTATCATGTAACATACGTTTGACAGTATCTTTAACGTTTTGCATTCCTGTTTTTTCTGCTAGGTCGTGGTGAAGTTTGTGTGCTGGTACCTTCATATTCGGAATATTTCCTTGTGGTGCAGGGTTTTCTAGATGAACGAATTCACCGGTGCCATCTTGTGCTTCCCCTTGAGCCCAGCGACCTTCTTTTGAAGCTGTTCCTTCCGATAGGTCCCAGAACTCATAAGCATGCGGTTGCGCTTCCATCTCATCTTCCGGTGCGAAAGTAGCAGGCACGACGACGCCGTTTTTCGTTTCCAGCTCTTCGATCGCAGCCATCCATTGATACTGGTGATAGCGGTCACGGGCGAGCATCTTACGGAATGTAGCACGCACGCCTTCATCCGTCGTCATATGATAGAGACGGGCGACTTGAAGTCGACCTTGTGATTCAGCATGTAGGTTCGAGCGCATATCTGCCAATAAGTTACCGCTCGCGACGATATAGGATCCGTTCCACGGAATGCCGTTTGCGTTTGATGGCAGTCCACCGAGACCGCTAACTAAAAGATGCTGTGGATTCATACCCCCGAGAATTGCTGCCGTCGCTGGATCTTTGGCAGCTTCTGCCTGATCATCCGGTGACGCCCCGTCGAGCAATTGAGAAATGAGGGAACATAGCATTTCAACGTGCCCGATTTCTTCCGTCCCGATATCCATCAGCATATCCTTGTACTTTTCTTCACCTCGACAATTGAAGCCTTGGAAAAGATATTGCATCATGACCGTCATCTCACCGAATTGTCCACCGAGTACCTCTTGCACGGCCCGAGCGAGTTTTGGATCGGGTCGATCAACCTTGACTTCGAATTGTAATTCTTTTTGATGGCGAAACATGAAAAGAACCCCCTTTAAGTTTTAAACATATGCGAGTTACACATGTTATATACCTTAATCAGTTTCTTTCAAACCTGTTTTCACCTTATTTTTCGTTACGTTGAAGTGATCGTTTGATCAAAGTATGATTTATAGGTTCATTGACCCACTCGGTGATGTTATTGAAAATGAAGGACGTCTCGTTCAAGATGGACCGTCGCCACTGTTTATTTTTAGGGATGTAAAGTGCATCAAACCGCTCTCTAATCCGTCGAGGAGCAACTGCTTGATTGAAAAAGAGACGATTTTCATCAATTGTTGCTTTTAACGTTCGGAGTAGGGCAAAAGGATGCTTTCCAAGCGTCCCACACTCTACGGTTAGACCTAAAAAACCGATGTGTCGCTTTTTTGTTTCTTCATACAGATAGTTTAACCATTCTCCCTCGATTGCATAAAACTGTTGATCTCGTGGTTGATCGACAATCGGGTAATGTGTATATTTTTCTACTTCTTTTGCGTGTCTTGGATCTTCCGATGACATGACGAGTTGGACTTGCCCCGCTGGTCCATAACCAGTATGACAGTCGAGCATCACGACGTGTCGGTAAGCAGATAGGGTATCGACGAGACGATTTAATACGTCAGAGAAGTAAGCGTCTTGCGTACGTCCGCCATAATAGAATCCGGTCGGATGTTTGAATTGTCCTAGTGTCGCAGCCTTTAAAAAAGCATGTGGACCTAGACGAATCAAGTCGTATAAGACATGTAACGTAAACGGTATATAATCCAGACGACGCCCTGATCCTGACCGTTTTATGAACAAAGACTGTAAGTCATCAAAACCTGGATTACGTAAATCTGCCTTTGAAAAATCGTGAATCGCATTTCGATTTAAATTGAGGTTATGATGCGTTTCTTTGCGATGATGTTTCATGCCGTATGCATTAATACCATGAATCAGCAAGACATCGACTTCTTTCGTATCTAATTGTTTCAAGTGATCTGATAAAAACTGAAGTTGCATGGCACTCCCTGCATACCCTTCAATTCCGTGTAGCCCACTCGTTAGGATCAATAATGTTGAATTATTACCGGATTGCCCGTGCCACCAATCGGAACAAAGCGATCCTTGTTGTTTGAGTGATTCATGAACAAGTTTCGGATAATACCGAGATAGCATTTCCTTCGAAGTCTCATTGAAACGTTGGCGAGCTGTTTCATACGTACCAGAAAAATAATGTAGCATCGTTATTCCCCCTTCATTAAGCTTAAACTTGAAGAGCAATCAAGAGATAATGTCGAACTGAGAATTTCCAAAGCATGATCTTTTGCAACGGCGGTTTCTGCTGCCGTACAGTCTTCCGGAACATGAATGGCATATTCTCGCATGTAGGCGTCGTTTGCAGTAAATAAGATACACATGTCCGTCGTTAGACCGGTGATGATAAGACGTGAGACATCCAAATGCTTCAATAAAATATCAAGTTGGGTCCCGAAAAAACCTGAATGTTTTGGCTTGATGATGAAGTAATCGTTCTCTTCTGGGTGCATTGTTTCGATGAGTACATCTCCAAGACCACCGCGGCACTCATCTATGATTTGATTGACATTTTCCTGCCAAAGACCAAAATTGTCATTGACGTAAATCACCGGAATGTTTTGACGTTTACAATATTGTTTTAATTTTGAGAGTGGTTCAAGGACAGGGAGCGTTTGTTGCAATAACTGCTCAGCTCCTTCAAAATCCATCTTATTGATGACATCGATGATCAACAATGCTGTATTTTCTTGAACAGTCATGGCGGACTCCTCTCATAAAAAAGTGATTAAATAATGATAAGGCGAATAGAGCTGGGCTTTAGAGATAAAAATCTCGGAAGGGGAGGCTGATTCACGGGCTCCACGGACATCAATTAAACAACGATAGATGAGGGATTCCAACTCTGCGATGAAATCAGGATATTGATACAAAGCGTCATTCAGCCTTCTTTTGCGGTGATCTTCCATCAAGACGATGCAGGGGTTGGTCTCTTTCAGTGCCATTGCACTGAAGACAGTTTTTTGCTGTTTAAAATCTTGATTTAAACAGCGAACGATTTGATTTAAATCAGCTTCCACTTTCTTCACTTCCTAATTGTAGATTATTCATACTGTTCTTATACATGTTATTGGTTGTGTTCCACTCTTCATCACGAGGTAAACGGATAAAAAAGTCGGATCCTTTTCCGATTTCTGAATGAACGGTGATACGTCCGCCATGCGCCTCAATGATTTCCTTACAAATCGGTAAACCGAGACCTGTTCCTTGAACTTGGAGATGGTCTGCCTGTTCGACGCGATAATAGGGATCAAACAGATAGGGAAGATCTTGAGTTGGGATACCATATCCGTTATCGCTAATGGTGATGACGATTTCAGATTCACAGCACGCTAGCGAGACTTGGATATTTGAATCAACGGGAGAATATTTTATCGCATTATTCAAGATGTTTAATAAGACTCTCCGGATTTTTTCTTGGTCAGCCGTGATCAGACAAGGACCGTCGGTTTGGATTTGTAAATGATGCGTCGATGTTGAAACGTTCAACCACTCCGTTAACTCAATGAGCAGATGTTCGATGCAAAATGTCTCTAACTGATAGGATTCTTTTTGATGACTAAGTCGCTGATAATCTAGGAATTCGGTTAATAATTGGCTTAGTCGCTGCGTCTCACTTCGCACGGTCTCTAAGTATTTGGGCTGCTTTGAAGGAGACAATGTCCGGTGTAACATCAGTTCGCTAAACCCTTCAATGGAGGCAAGCGGCGTTCGTAGCTCATGAGATAAAACCGAAATGAAGTTTTGCTCTTTTTTAGCATGGTTGACTTCAATTGTGCGTTCACGAAAAACAAATAAAATACCTTGACGATTGGGCAAAAATTCTGTGTAAAGTCTTACGTGGCGATCATCTGGCATTGAGAAATCCTGAGCAGGAACGACTGATGCATGCTCGAAGCCTGCTTTGATTTGTTCGACATATGCATGCAACGCATCTGTTTCGAGAATCAACGGTTCGAAGGCTTCGATAACGAATGCTAAGTTTTCAGATTGTTTTTCAGATGGTGACCAGTTCGGGAACAATTGATGGAACATGTGATTCGTAAAGATATTTGTGTTCGTCACATCGACGAACAATATAGCTTCTCGAAGACCATTTAAAATGCGTTGAATTAATTGATGGTGATCTTTTATACGGATGTCATCAAGCAACCGCATCAACCCGATATTCAATAAATGTGTCGTTTTCTGAAGTGCGATAGTCTCGGTGAAACGATGATGAAATTGTAAAGTCAATGTACCAATGAATTTTGACGGACTGTGTAATGGGAGAGCACACAACGTCAATTGTTCTTCCTCAATTAGATGGATCGATGTATCTAGCTCGGTCTTGGCTTCTAAATCTAGCCGTTCTTGGTCATAAGTCGGTTCGTCTGATAGTGCGATATGGACAGCTTCAAAACTTTCCGACTGTGGTGAAAAAAAGATATGCGTCGCCCGAAAATGACTACCGATTGCTTGCAGCCAAGTATGAAGACCTGTCATTGATTGATGACGTAAAATCTGAGTAGCTAACTGGTTTCGAAATTGAAGTTGTCGCTCAATTATTTTTTGTTGATAGAAAGACTCTTGGAGTTGTGAAT
>NZ_WBYY01000063.1:0-16316 GCF_048985645.1 Exiguobacterium sp. A1_3_1
GACGTCGAAATGAGGGTTTTTCTATGATCTGAAAAGATGCTGTCTTAGGACATCCTCTCTTCTTTTTTTAGGTTACAAATAGTTCAATGGGTTGACACTATTCGCTGCAGAATAACTGCTGTATTTATAACTGTTTTTATGAATCTCAAAGTGTAAATGATTTCCGAACGAGTTTCCTGTATTCCCAACTGTTCCAATCTTCATACCTTTAGAGACTGTCTGACCACTTTTTACCGAAAGACTATTCATATGAGCATAAACGGTTACGTATTTTTGATTCTTTAGACTATGTGAAATCATAACGTGTTTACCATATGCACCGCTGTTTTTAGAGGTAGTGACTTTTCCACTCGCAGAAGCATAGACAGGTGTGCCTTTTGTTGCAGCTAGATCAACGCCATTATGGAATGTATAACCGTAAGCGCCATTAGATTTTCCGTATCCTTGGGTCAGCCTCCCTTTAGTAGGAGAAGCAAAAAGAGACTCATTATACGTCATTTTTTTTGCAACGTGGCTCTTATATTTTTTTAGGTAAGAACTATAGATATACCGTGTGTTCCCTTTGTAAAGTACTTTTGTCCAAGCTCCTTTTTTTCCTAAATAAGAAAAAGTCTGACCAGTGTTAGTCACGCCGACTATATTGTAATTGAGAGAAGGACCAGTCCGAACACGGAGATTGTCTGTCTTTACTTTTACTTTATATGCACTACTTGCTTCAACTTTTGGGCTATGCATTGAAAAAGTTGTTGTGAGTAAGACGCTAGAAGCGATAAGTATTACCTTGTTTTTCATTAGTTGTACTCCTTTAAAGATAAAGATACGGTGACAAACGATTTGTTAAAAGGAGTATAGCATCACTATATTACAAAAAAGTGTATCAAATTCATTTCAAAAATTGATACGAGATTTAATCAAAAAATGCATAGTTTTTTCACAAACAGATTTTATGTTTAAAATTAAACACATTTCTTTTTTATACATCTTAAAAAAAGATTTATTTTTTAGAGTTCGGGAGGAATTTGATGGAGTTATCTTTTTTGTTAGCTTTTGGAGCAGGGTTTTTATCTTTTATCTCGCCATGTTGCCTAGCTTTGTATCCTGTTTTTCTATCTTACATTACAGGAATTTCAGTTACAGAGTTAAAAGAAAATAAAAAGTGGAACTGGAATGGTGTTCCCCATACATTCGTTTTCTTACTTGGATTTTCGAGCGTATTTTTAGTGATGGGTTTTTCAACGTCATATTTGGCTGATTTTTTTATAGTGTATAAAGATGTTCTACGGATGAGCGGTGCACTTATTTTATTCATATTCGGTGTTATTTTAACTGGTCTGTGGACCCCAATATTTTTACTTAAAGAGCGAAGAATGAACTTAGGAAAAAGAAAGCGTGGTTATATCGGAACGTTTATTGTCGGAGTCGGATCGGCTGCTGGATGGACTCCTTGTACAGGACCAATCCTCGCTGGAGTTATTGCTTTGATCGCCACGAATCCTAGTAATGGATTTTTATATATGCTCTTTTATGTACTAGGTTTTTCTATTCCATTTTTCTTGATGTCGTTTTTGGTCGGGAAATCCAGATACTTAATGAATTATTCTTCAAAGGTTATGAAAATAGGTGGCTGGTTTATGATTTTATTAGGTATCATATTGTATTTCGATGGTCTGACGAAACTAACTACAATATTGATTGATTTTACAGGGTTTAGAGGGTTCTGACGCTCTATTTTCTATTTCGAAAGGAGATGCATCGTAAATGTCTCGTGAAAATGTCCTGATAATGGGAGTAGAGGAAAACTGGAAAGTGATGGAGAACATAAAACAACTTAAACCTGTAAGTATAGATATTCATATTTCTTCAAAAGAAGGATGGGTTCGAAAGCTATTTCCTGATTTTAAATATTTTGATTCATTTTCAAAAAAAGAATCAGAAGAAGGGTATATTAGTAATCTGATTGAATATTGTACTTCTCAAGAAATAGGCTGGATTATCCCTTTAAGCGAACAAGAAGCATCTACGTTATCAAAACATAAGTTGAAAATGAGAAAAAATAACGTAGCGTTTATAACATCCTTTGACTGGGATAAAACAGTACTTCATGATTCATTTTCGGTTCAAGGTAATACTTTCACTTATTCTTTTGAACAGATAAAGAATGCGCCTGAAGGTGTAAAGGTGGGGAAAATTGATGCATATGTCGATTATCGATCTAGTGAAGTGATTTGCTGTTTTATGAGAGAAGAGTATGAACGGTACCAAGATACTGTTCTTTCATACGAGGTGTTTGCCAACTCGATTTTAGAGGAGTGCGTAGCAATAATTGCTCAAAGGCTTAATATAAAGGGTTCTTTTTCTTTCGATTATCAACATGATTCGGAGGGAATGTATACGATTACAAAAATAGAATGTTTCATGACGCATTCTACTCGTGAGGCTATTTTTAGTGATTATGATTTCGCTAATTATTTGTGGAGCAATATTCAAGGAATTGTCCTTTTAAAAGAATCAAATGATAAAAGCTCTTTTGTGTATCGCCTAAATGAAGAATACTTTCTTTTCTAAATCTCAACAGTTTGTTTTTATATGTAATCATCTTAAATGAGAAAGGTACTTTATGAATAAACTTTCATTTAAAATAACGTTATTTTATTTTTTCGGGATTCTCATGATTTTCATTCTCTCATCTGCTATTGTATACAACATTCTTGAGCATCAACAAGTAGAAAGTGAACTGGAGAGCCTTCAAGAGAGAGGCAATAGTCATCGAGATGTTCTTTCCACTAACTTCGACAAGCAAACAGTTGAACACGTTGTTTTAATGGAGGAAAAGGCGATGACTGATGTGATTATCTTAGACAAAAATAATCAAGTCGTCGATTCATCTAACGACGCTGAACAATTTTTGAACCCGGATTGGATTCAAAAAAAGGATGGAATCGTAGAAGGTAATTGGAGAGAGGGCAAATTTTTAGTGACGGTGAGTAATATTGAAGATGGCGGTCAAATAATCATGTTAGAGCCGACGAAGTATATACAGCATTTGATGGGGGAATTGAAACAACAAGTAGTGTTCTCTCTATTCTTGTTAGTACTTTTTCTATTAGTAAGTGTTTATTTTTTGAGTTATATCATTATAAAGCCACTTTTATCAATGAAAGAGGCAACGGTAAAGTTAAGTAAAGGCGAGGTGCTGAAAATCAGAGAAGCTGAGAGAAGCGACGAAGTAGGAGATTTAGCACGAGCGATCACTAAGTTATCTGTTGATTTACGTCACATTCAAAATACAAGAAAGCAATTTCTGACTTCAATCACACATGAATTGCGTACGCCGATTACCTACATTAAGGGATATGCAGGACTCCTCAAAAAAGACGAATCGAGATTTGGAGATATTATCTATGAGGAATCCGAAAGACTTCAAGAACTGATTGAGGATTTGTTTGAACTTGCTAGATTGGAAGAGCCACATTTTCAAATAGATCCTCAGATCACAGAGATGAATGATTTCTTAAAAAAAATCAGTGAAAGAATAATTTTTAAATTTGAGGAGAAACAAGTGAAATTAATTCTTCAAATTAATAAAACTCCCATCTACAAAGAGATAGACCAAGCTAGATTTGATCAGGTTCTCTTAAATTTACTGGATAACGCGCTAAAATATACACATGCGAACAAACGCGTATTTTTAAAAATTGATGAAAACTTTATTGAAGTTACGGATGAAGGTGGTGGTGTGGATGAGCAATCACTCCCGTATCTTTTTGATCGTTTTTATCGAGTAGATTCTTCACGAAATCGTGAAACAGGAGGTACTGGGCTCGGTTTGGCTATCACGAAAGAAATAGTTGAAGCGCACAAAGGGACCATCGTAGCTATTAATGTAGAAAACGGGCTGAAAGTTGTCATTGACTTGAGGGGGATTCCAGGATGAGAACCATTGCTTTGGTAGATGATGAGAATCGAATGTTAGAACTGATTGAACTCTATCTGCAAGATAGTTATACCTGTATTAAGCTGAACAGCGGAAGAGAGATATTGAACTTGATTGATGTAGATGAGCCTGACTTAATCATATTGGATGTGATGATGCCTTTAATGGATGGTTTTGAGACCTGTCAAAGGATAAGGGAAGTTTCGAATGTACCAATCATTTTATTGACAGCACTCGACGGAAAAGAAGAAATCGTAAAAGGATTACAACTGGGAGCAGATGATTACATTGTGAAACCGTTCGACGAGGCGGAATTGAAGGCAAGAATTCAATCGATTTTCAGACGAACTACAGTTTCTTCAGGATCAAAAATCGAATCGTCGGGTCTAATCTTAAATGAAGACGCCCATGAGCTGTATTATGATAATCATTTAGTCAAAGTCACGCCAAAGGAATTTTCATTACTTGCTAAGTTATTAAAAAATCCAGAACGTGTCTATTCAAGAGAGGAACTGCTCTCAAGTTTATGGTTAGCAAATGAGTGGACAGATGAACGAACGGTCGACTCTCATGTAAGAAACTTAAGAGAAAAACTTAGGAAACTCGAGTTTCCTATTGAAGAACACTTTCGCACAGTATGGGGAATTGGTTACAAGTGGGTTCCTTAAATAAGGAGAAATAAGACAAGAGAGGAACGGTTAAAAAACCGTTCCTCTCTTGTTTATCGTTTATTCTGCAGATAGTTCGTCTTCAGTCACCCATTTATGATTTTTCACTTCTTCACCTGTAGTCGATTCGAAATCAATCATATACACTGTTGTTTGCTTAGCTGAGTCGATAGTGGCCGTAGCATCCTTCATTCCTTCCATATGATCCGCGTCTACTTTTACTTCAGCGCCTACTTCATAAGGAGATGACTTGGCATCTACAATCTCTTCTTGAATAATCCATTTATGATTCGTGACGCGTTTCCCGCCATTTGTAGGGTCATAAGAAATGCTATAAGCAGTCGTATCATAAGCTCCTACAATTTTAGCCTCGGCCCCTTTCATGCCTTCCATATGTGCTTCTTTGATCATCGCCATGTCGCCAACTTTAAATTTAGGGTTTTTAGCCTCTTGGAGCCCTTTCGGAACCTCTTTCGATCCAGACATGTCCATCGTCGAATGATCCATACCATCCATATTTTTATCCATGCTTCCTGTTGATTTAGAATCATCCCCATTGCTTCCGCACGCAGCGAGTGCTAAAGAAAGCGAAGCAGCCATAGTTGTCATAAAAATCTTTTTCTTTAATTTCATAAAAATTACCTCCAAGTGTTTTTTTATGCTTTCCATAGACTTTATCACATAAATTTGCAGAAACATTGCAGAGAGCAGAAAAGTAACACATTGAAAAAAATATAAAATTCATGGGTGGAAAGACATATTTTTTTCACAATCATTCTTTAAGTTAAAGATAATAATTAATTGAAGGGAATGATCCATGTGAAGAAAAGATGGTTAATCGCAACTATCGGTATCTTTACTCTCATGATTATAGTGGGCGGTTCGTATTTACTTTTTACCCGAGGTACTATGCCAAATAACAAACAGCATATGGAATCTATGATGAATGGAGGGAACACTACTACGAATCAGACTATGATGGAAGGTATGGGACATGGTGCGAGTGTCGATTTACAATCAACTGAAGAAAAAGAGCGACGATTGAACATCCCTAAGATGCTAAAATCCGATCGTGAAACCAAGAATTCCATTCAATACACGATTGTCGCTAAACAAGGGGAGACACAGTTCTTCCGAGATAGTAAAAAAACTGAAACTCTAGGATATAACGGAAATTATTTAGGTCCTGTAGTGGAATTGAAAAAAGGAAAAATGATAACAATCCGTACGGTGAATCGCTTATCAGAAGCGACTACATTCCATTGGCACGGTCTTGTTGTACCATCATCCGTAGATGGCGGACCACATCAAGTCGTGAAAGCTGGTGAAACGAAGGTAGTAAAGTTTAAAGTGAAGCAAGATGAATCGACATTGTGGTTTCATCCACATCCAACGGGGAAAACTGCTGAACAAGTATACAAGGGGTTAGCAGGATTGTTGTACGTAAAAGATGAAAAAACTAAAGAGACGATGCTACCTCAAAAATATGGTGAAAATGATATTCCATTAATTCTTCAAGATCGAAAAGTTAAAAACAGGAATGTCCTTGGATATGCTGATGTAGAAAAAACAGATGGGGCTTTAGGCGATACCCTCCTCGTAAACGGTACGATTAATCCATATTTCAACGTAAAATATTCGCAACTTAGAGTCAGATTGATAAATGGCTCCAATGCACGTAACTACGTAGTGAAGCTATCTGACGGTTCATCCTTTAAAAAAATTGCTGATGATGGTGGTTACATCTCAAAACCGAAAAACGTAAAGAAAATTGAATTAAGTCCAGGCGAACGTTTAGAGGTATTGGTAGACTTTTCAAAAAGAAAAATTGGTGAGACTGTTTCATTTGAGACGAATGGAGTAAGGGTCGTTAACTTCAAGCTGAAGGATAAACAAGGGACGAACCTAAGTGCATTGGCGCCGAAAAGTGGATATGAAAAGCCGCTAAAGACCTTGTCTACAGTGAATCAAAAGTTAACTCTTTTCGGGATGGGCAAAAATGTTGAAATCAATGGGAAAAAGTTTGATGAGAAGAGAATCGATATTAAAGCGAAACAAGGAGAAACCGAAATTTGGGAGGTCTATAATAAAAAAGACATGATGGGTGGAATGACTCATCCCTTCCACATTCATGGAGTCCAATTCAAAGTATTAGAGCGAAACGGACAGAAACTGGATAATCAAGAAGCAGGTCTAAAAGACACTATCGCTATAAAACCAGATAAACGAGTTAAGATTTAGATGACTTTCAAGGAAAAAGGGGTATTCATGTACCATTGCCATATCCTTGAACATGAAGAGAACGGAATGATGGGTCAGTTGAAAGTGGACTAAAAAATAGGTGAATGTTTTCATCTTTTTTTCACAAACTAAGGAAATAGGCTTTGTGTAAGTCAAAAAAGACGGAAAATGGAGGTATTTTAGAATGAATACTGGACAACAAGAAATCTTAGGTGCCCTACACAACTGTATAGTGACTTGTAATGAATGCTTTGATGCGTGTTTGAGTGAACATCATGTTTCTTCGATGGCAGAGTGTATACGTCTAGACAGAGATTGTTCTGAAATTTGTAGTCTTTTAGTACAAGCTATTTCTCGAAACAGCAGCAATATTGATGTTCTTGCAAGAAGCTGTGTTGAAATTTGTGAAAGATGTGCCGACGAATGTTCGAAACATGATCATGATCATTGTAAAAAGTGCGCTGAGGCCTGTAATGAATGTGCAAAAGTCTGTCGTAAATTAATTGCTTAAAGCGAAGTGTTAAAAATGAAGGAGCATCTATGTCGCCATGCCGAAAAAGGTATGAGCTAAAAAGCTGATGCTCTTTCATTTATAAGCACTAAGATACTTAGTTATGAAAAAGTTCATAACCCTTATAGACCAGTAGTATGGTGAGAGAAAATAAGGATACATAGAGGATAACGATCAAACTCTTCATAAACACTTTCATGAAAATCAACTCCATTCTATAGGTTGAATTGATTATATAGAAAGTTCGTGAAATTTATGAGGAAATAGACTAACAATCATTTATTATTAAAAAAATTTAATGTAAGAGGTGGTGACTAGGATGGATAAAATATTAATTGTTGATGATGAAATAAGAATGAGGCAATTATTAAGACTCTATCTAGAACCAATAGGATATGAATGTAGTATGGCGAATGATGGGATCGAAGCTTTAGAGAAAGTGAAAAAAGAAACCTTCGATTTGATTTTATTGGATGTAATGATGCCAATGTACGATGGATTCGAAGTATGTAAGAAAATAACGGATTCTCACCCGGAAGTCCCTATCATCATGATAACGGCTCTAAATGATGCTGAATCCATCGTCAAAGGACTAGATGCTGGAGCTACAGATTATGTCACAAAGCCGTTTAACGGGGACGTACTTTTAGCAAGAGTTCGGTCTGTCATGAGAAGGAAAGCAAAAGAACCCGTTATCTACCACGGACTTACGTTCGATGAGAGCAACAATTTAATTTTACTAGATGGCAAGTCGATTGACTTTACACCAAAAGCACATGCATTACTGCGACTATTCCTTCAACATCCTGGAAGGCTGTTCAACAGACTAGAGCTTTATGAATTCGTTTGGTCTTATACGTCAGAATCGGATCCGAGGACAGTTGATTCTCATATTAAGATGATTAGAGAAAAGTTAAGAGAGTTAGATTACCCGATCGATAGGCATCTGAAAACAATTTGGGGGAGAGGATATCGTTGGAGTGAGGATGAAACGAAATGACACTCTTGCTATAGGAGCAAAAGTGTCATCATAAAAATCATAAGGGAGTCGGTGTCGGCTTCGAGTATCCATCTTTATATGAAGAATCGATTGCAGAACGAATATCTTTAACCGATTCTCCGTCCCGTTGCTTCAAAATAGACTTTACAGCAATCTCGAGACAGGTGCTGCATGTCGTTCCGTGACTTGTCCATTTCACCGATCCATTCGTCGCGTTTTCTTCTATAAAGCAATCATAATTATTTTTATGATTGACTGTTTCACCGCAACCGCAATAGCAAGGTATTTTCTCTAGTAGTTTACGATTTTTCCCTACAGCTTGATAAACATTTCGTACATCTTCAGGTTGAGTTTTTAAAAACGTAGGAAGTATCAACGATGATGATGTTTCTTCAATCTTGTCACCGCTCATATGTTTCGCATGATCTACCTCCTTTGAATGATTAGGAGTAGAAGACTTCATCGGGGATTGAGCACAGCCGACCGCAATCAGGGATAGGCTAATAAGACTTACGCTTTTTAAGAATATGTTAAGGTTCACGATTGGATTCTCCTTAGAGATAATTTTGTAGGTGCATAAAACAAAGCTTTTTAATTGCGTTTTTTGTATTAGCTCATTTGTCTGTTCACGATAGTACCTATTCGTTCATTTGACCATAGTCTTCATTAGTTCAGTTAATTCATGAATTGTCATCAATCATTTGATGTCTACCTCGAACTTGTCCTTTAATTCTTTTTAAAGTTTCAGTACTTGTGATTTTGGCGCTAAATAGTCCTATTCAAACAAATGGTCTCATTTTTTAAAATATATCCTATACTTGTATGATAATTTTTATTTTTTAGTGTGTCAAAATACATTTTATATTTATATATATAAGTTTAACTGGAAGTAAAAACGAGATGTAGCTCTATATAGTCATGATCTCTCTATATACACCATACAGGTATATAGTACGTAAAAGGAGGTTTTCTTATGAATCACCATATCCATCACGAACATACTCATCATGAAGACCAACAAATGAGTGCTTCACATCATGAACATGAAGGAATGATCGGAGACTTCAAGAAAAGATTTCTCGTATCGTTAATGTTGACCATTCCAATCCTGCTACTTTCCAAAATGATTCAAGAATGGTCGGGTATCAACATTAGCTTTCCATATGACGACGTTGTTTTGCTTTTGCTATCCACAATTGTCTACTTCTACGGTGGATGGCCGTTCTTAAAAGGTAGCTTAGACGAAATGAAACAAAAAAATCCGGGGATGATGATGTTGATCGCTTTAGCGATTAGTGTTGCATACTTTTATAGTGTGGGCATCATCTTAGGTCTAGGAGAGGGACATGACTTTTTCTGGGAGTTAGCAACGCTCATAGATATTATGCTTTTAGGACATTGGATTGAAATGAAGTCAATCATGGGCGCGTCTAACGCGCTACAAGAATTAGTCAAATTGTTACCCAGTATTGCGCATCGAATTGATGATGAAAAAATAGAAGATATTGCGGTGTCGGAATTACAGACTGGTGACGTGATTCTGATCAAACCTGGGGAGCAAGTTCCAGTTGACGGTAAGATAATAAAAGGAGCAACAACAGTTGATGAATCGATGCTGACAGGTGAATCTCTTCCCATCGAAAAGAAAATGGACGACAACGTAATTGCTGGCTCCATTAATCAAGAAGGAAGCTTGACTGTTGAAACGAAAAATACAGGTGAAGGCACGTATTTATCGAAAGTGATCGAATTAGTCAGCGAAGCGCAGGCATCTAAATCTAAAACACAAAATTTAGCGAATCGTGCAGCAAAAATTCTCTTCTATGTCGCTGTTTTTGCCGGTGTGTTGACATTTATCATTTGGCTTGCATTAGGATATCCGCTCAGCATTGCTATCGAACGTATGGTGACTGTCATGGTTATTTCGTGTCCCCATGCACTAGGACTTGCAGCGCCATTGGTCGTCTCTGTCTCGACGGCGCTGTCTGCTAAGAAAGGTTTATTGATTCGAAATCGGACGCAGTTTGAAGAGGCACGGAAATTAGACGCCATTATTTTTGATAAGACAGGTACTTTGACGCAAGGTAATTTTGGTGTGACGGATTTGATGCCGGTTGATGAAATTTCCTCAAACGAACTACTTCGTCTAGCAGCGGGAGTCGAACGTTCATCACAACATCCTCTTGCTAAAGGTGTAGTAAAAAGAGCAGAAGAACTACAACTATCACTTCCGTCGATTGAAGATTTTATGTCTATTACAGGAGTCGGATTGGAAGGGAAAGTAGAGGGTACGTTAATTCGTGTAGTGAGTCCTCGATATATTCGTCAAGAAAAAATAACGGTTGATGAGCTCGCTTTTGAAAAATTATCTGAAGAAGGAAAGACTGTCATATTTGTATTGAAAAACAAGCAATTACTAGGAATGATTGCACTTGCTGATTTAGTAAGAGAAGAAGCGAAAGAGACTGTGACTGCTCTTAAAAATAAAGGCATAAATTCAATCATGCTCACTGGTGACAATAAAAAGGTTGCACATTGGGTTGCCAAACAGTTGGGTATTGACGAAGTTCATGCAGAAGTTTTACCTGATGATAAATCAAGACAAGTAAAGAACATTCAATTGGAAGGTAGGAAAGTAGCCATGGTGGGTGATGGCATTAATGATGCACCCGCACTGGCACAAGCTGACGTAGGGATTGCGATTGGTAGTGGAACCGACGTGGCAGTCGAAACCGCTGATATCGTACTGGTCAGAAGTAATCCGAAAGATGTTCTCTCTATCCTTGAACTTTCCCGAAGCACTTATAACAAAATGATTCAAAACCTATGGTGGGCAGCTGGTTATAATATTATAACAATACCACTAGCAGCCGGCGTTCTAGCTCCCTATGGTGTGATCTTATCCCCAGCCATTGGGGCAGTACTAATGAGTCTTAGCACCGTCATTGTTGCTGTAAATGCTAGAACGTTAAAAATATGAAATCATTTGAAGTGATTTCAGAACTTATTAGTAGCCAAGCACTGAATTTAATCGCGTGTAAAAAGTCTATGAGTATTCGAAGACTTTTTACACGCGATTTTAATTTTATTAGAATATATGATGATGATTTATATAAAGAACAAATTTTTATTGCAATCATTATATAAAACGGTCGATTTAAAAACAGTTTAATCAAGTGATGATTTAATATGTAACAAAAGATTGCAATGCTAAGAAACGCATTGTTATGAAAATAAATAATCTAAAAAGAGAAAAGGGTTAAGACCTTCTCTCTTTCTAAAAATATAGTTTTAAAAGCACTAAAAAGAATGGTAGGGTTATCAATTCAAAAATCTTTAAGATTTATAACTGAAGTTGGGATTCAGGAATTATAACAAACTTTATTTGAGAGGAATTAAGCCACTTTTATTTTGTTCCCTTTATT
This sequence comes from Exiguobacterium sp. A1_3_1, assembly GCF_048985645.1. Lineage (NCBI taxonomy): Bacteria > Bacillati > Bacillota > Bacilli > Caryophanales > Exiguobacterium > Exiguobacterium sp. A1_3_1. The sequence continues at coordinate 11,780 of NZ_WBYY01000063.1, forward strand.
TTATTCAAAAGACAATATCAGTCGATAATCATCCGAACAATTTCTGTCAAAAGCTTCTTGGCGGAAGTGCTACGGTTTCTTTCGTGAAGGGCAACTTTATCATGTCATCGAGCTTCACGAAGTACAACTGCGAGGTTCCAGCTTCTAGGTTGGCATGAGCATCCGAAGAACAGATACAGATTTCTGTATCTTTCATCTTGATGATATAGAGTTCTCCCAGGTCTTCTATAGACACTTTATACAGCGATTTGTCTTTAACGATAAAATTAAGTAGCGTGCTTAGATAGAAAACTAAGAAAGTCGAACTGATAAAGAAAGTATAGAAAGCAATAAGAATGGCAGTTTCTTTTATGGACGAATAACTTTTATCCATCCCCCACATCTCCCATTGCACATAAATGAGAGGGACGACTATAGTACAGTAAAGAACGGCGCTTGCAATGATCAAAAATCTTCTTTTCAGAAGTTGTTCACTTGTCAAAAATACAGTTTCAAAACGCGTTTTAGCTAATAAAGACATGGCAGAAAAACCTGCTCCAGACAAAGATAACAACAAAGCGATGATGGTTGGGAACTTCATATATTTCCTCCTTATGAACTTTATAAAATGATTTACGAGATGTGAAGAGAGTAAGTTTCTTTACCATAAAAAGTATATAATGAGAATCATGTGAACTCATTGATTGAAATAGAAACCCACTGAAGGTAACCGATATCTATAAAAATGTTTTTTTATCTTTTTAGAAAACGGGGTTACCTTTATCAGTGTAAGCTTCAAAAAATATTAGAAATGGTAGGGTGACGATGGAACAAATCAAACCATTAGAAAAAACCGATCTACTACAACGCTTGGATCGGCATCTAGACTGGATTAAAAGTTGTGATACCAAGGCTTCAATCGTCATTGCTGGAGCAGGTATTTTCCTCAGCATCTTTACTGCTGAACATTCGATTAACATGCTAAATCAAATCCTAACTAAAGCTGTACAAAACATCAATTTTTCTAGTTTTTTGTATCTGACATTTTTCATTATTTCATGGGCGATTTTTATTCATGGCGCGTATAACTTGGTAAGAGTCTTAGTGCCGATGATGAAAAAAGATGTCTTGATTTACCAACAGGACACACGCTCGGATTCACTCTATTATTTTGAATCCATAGATGATAAAAAATTTCCAGAGTTCAAAGAGAAGATGGTAAGCGAGACACCTGAGGAAGAAATCGAGGATCTACTCACCCAAATTTATATCAATGCACGGATATGTTCTTCGAAATATACTTTCTATAAGAAAGGGATCAGATCCATCTTCATTGGTATTGCAGGAGTACTTGTACTGTACACCATTGGGATAATATTGTTGAAATTAGGAGGCATAGGTTAAATGAACTTCACGAATTATGATTATAAGGAAAGAAAGAAGAAAGTTGAAGAAATACTGGACAACACGGACGCTGTAAAAAAAGTCACAAAATTCCCTAGGGACGAAGATTTTACGTACAAGAATGGCTATAAAGCTTGGGCAGCGGCTATTTTTGTAGATTTAAGAGATTCTACCTCTTTGTTCAGTGGAGAAGATGAGGTCTCCATAGCAAAAGTGATTCGAGGATTTACTTCCGAAATCATTGAAATTTTAAAGAAAGATACTACCGATGAATACTTAAAAGAAATTGGTATCAGAGGTGATTGCGTATATGCTGTTTACTCAGCTCCTTTTAAAGATGATACCTTTGATATTGCTAACAGAGCATTTTATATTAATACTTATATGAAGATGCTGAACGAGTTGTTAAAAGAAAGAGGGCTTCCCTCTATCAAAGCTGGAATTGGTCTAGCTGAAGGCAATACTTTGACTGTTAAAGCAGGAAGAGAACATTCCGGGATTAATAATTTAGTTTGGATTGGAGAGTCTGTTGCGACCGCTGCTAAATTTTCTGATTTAGGTAACAAAGATGGTAATGGAGCGATTGTTATGTCGTCTACTTTCTATTTATTTTATATGGAAGAACAAAAAAAGAGAGTTTCTAATGCCGAAGACTGGTGGACCAAAGATAATGATAAAAAGTATGGTGAGTATTGGCATGGGAACGTAATTATAAAGGATTTCAATAATTGGATTCAAAGTGGAATGAAAGAATAACATATTTGTTATAGAAAAGTTTTCGAGTCATATGAAGCGGGGGAAGAAGTATCCTTTCTCTGTTTCATATGGCTCATTTGTTTTTTTTAACAAGTATGTCATTGGATAATTTGTTCAAAAATATCTTTTATATCATTGTATGATATAGGAAGAAGAAAGAAGAAGGTAGGTAATTGTATGGCAGCTAAACATCCATCAAAAGATTTTAAAACTATTAGAGAACGTATCGAAATACTTAAAAGTAGAAAGCTATTATTTTGTGACGAAGAAGCAGCTGAAAAAATTCTTCTAGAAAAAAACTACTTTGATATTGTAAACGGTTTTGAGACTCTATTATTAAATCGTGAATTGGACGATAAGGAATATCTTCCCGACTCTTATTTTGAGTATTTTCATATGCTGTATACTTTCGACAAAGATCTGAGTGCTAAAATTCTGAAATTAATCGATTCGTTTGAAAATCGACTAAAAAGCTCAGTATCATATCGTTTTTGTGAGGAGGTATTCGGAAATGATCCTGATGCGCCACCTGATAGCTATTTAAATCCTATGATGTATGAAAACCCTTATAGTATTCATCATCGAATTCGTAGCCATCCGAGCAATATTTGGTCAACAGATAGTATCCGAGACATAAACAAGGCCATTAATAAACAAATCAATGGGGAAGTTCAAACTCTTTCAGGAAAAATTAGCAGGTTGTCCAACTCGATACGATATTCAAAACAGAATAATAAGATGGTAACCTTGATCACTGAATGTGAACGGCTTCTTTTAGAAACCAATAAAGAAATCAACAGATTAAATCCTATAATAAGTAATATTCCACCTTGCAGTCATCAAACGTCTATACGTCCGTTAATTCCTTTTCCTGCTGTAAAATTGAATATAACATTCTCAAAAGTTGCTCCAACCTCACAAGCTATGAAGGAACAGATGCAAGAAGATATAGATGATTTTTTTGAAAAAATAAAAGATATCAACTTGCGAGTTTCGAAAGTGTACGCTCGATTAGCTTCCAACAATAACTCAATCATTGACAATGTATTAACCGTCGACATTTCGGGATTCATGTTTCATCATTTCTTTCAAAATAACCATTATATCAACAAAAAAACAGAATTAAATTATGTTGAATTCGCGAAAGAGAAGTACGCCTATCTTAAAACATATGATACCCCGCCCTTATGGGTGATTATAAAAACTTTAGATTTAGGGGGACTACGAAAACTTTTACCTGGTCTTAAAAGTCATGTGTTAGACCGAATCGTGACTGATATGGGATTACCATCACAAGAAAAAATATTATTCCTTAACTCAGTAAAAATTATTCAAGATCTACGTAACAGTTGTGCTCATTTCAACTTAGTTAATCGTTTTAGAACTCATCGATTAACTAATATTGATACTAATTTAAAGCAAAAATTAGGTCTAACAACTAAAAATGACATTTCTTCTGGGAATACGCATTACGAAATACGCTTATTTGATACTTTAAAAGTACTTTCTCAATTTGAAAATTGCGAAGAAATCCACTACTTATTTTTAAATTTCTTCTGTGAAACAAAACTACCTGAAGTAATCATGAATAAGTTTTTAGATAGGATGGGAAACTCTGAAGAAATAGAATGGCTAGAATTCTAATGTTGCATCTGTAAATTAGACATGGTATATTATACTCACTTAGAAAAGACGATAGCGTGACGGCGTATTAGCCCTCTGGGTTCGTAGAATAGTCCTTAAATCCCCTAGTTGATCATTAGATCAATTGGGGGGTTTTTGTTTTATATTAAATCTAGAATGAACTATAAAATAAATTTAATCAAAGTCAACAATAGTAACATAAATATCAATATGTAATTTAAAAAAATATTAAGTGTGAAAACGAACTAATTAATTATTAATATAAATTTTATTGAATTAATGTATTTTAAGTTTTTTATAAAGAGTATACGTATCCTTGAACCTGAGATGATAGACTTTTTGGTAATAGCGTTTCAGCAATCCTTTGTGTTTGGGCATGAGGAATGGGATCCACTTTTTATTGCCTCGGTCTTCATAACTCATTAAAACCACTCCTTTCCATAATGAGAACATTTGTTCTTATTATGTTCCTCGTTTCTCTTGTTTTCAATCCGCTTTTTCGACGTCTCATCAATGCCTCCGTTTCTGAGGATAAAAAAAGGCAGCGACGAGGACCTCGTCACTGCTTCAGTATGTTTTAGCTATTCGATTGAACTAGATATTTATTCTCCGACCATGCCGTCATGATCGTTATCCCGCATATATTGGTACAACCAATGCTTCTCCGTGATTGGCATCGCGAAGCCGGCATCCTTCGCTTCCTGGATCGTCACCTGACCATTGCCGTCGGTATCGACGCGCGAGACATCCTCGG
>NZ_WBYY01000064.1:0-16101 GCF_048985645.1 Exiguobacterium sp. A1_3_1
GGGCTCGGAGATGTGTATAAGAGACAGGTTCTTAACTGTGTAGTCAAAGACGTGACCACCACCTGCGCGAGCAGCATCGATGAAATGAAGGTGATATCCGGCGACGGCGATACCGTGACCAAATCGTGGTGTATAGTATCCGGCAAGCGTTCCTTCCGTGTGCTCGAACGTACGAGCGCTTTGAGAAGCGACAGCTTCCGTGATTGGAACGAACGGTTTTTCCTGGCGTGCGACGGTGCGTGTCTGAACCTCCGTGAATGTTCCGTCAATCCGGATAGCATAAAAGCTATTGATCGTTGGGAGTTGTTCGTTCAGCCAGTGCTCAAACGTCGCTTTTGACATCTCTTCCGTCATGGTCAGGGTTTGTTCCGGCTCGAAACGGGTTAATGTCGCGAAAGGTGTCGTCGTCTCAGGTTGGAGCGGTCGAGCACTACCATCTGAGCGGAGTTGATAGAATTGACCATCGAATCCAATCATCTCACCGTCTAAGTGGTCAAACGTTCCGATACCGAAATCACGTTGATCAAGGACGGAAGCATACGTGACTTCACTCTCAAATACGCCGTCAAGCAGTGCCATCATCGTTGAAATCTGGACGAGTGTTTTATCGTGTGCCATGTGAATCCTCCTTAGTTCAATTGATCGAGATGAACTTGTTCTCCGAGCGCGATGTTGTCACGGTAATCGATCGGTACATCGACGATGACGGGACCGTCTGTCGCGAGTGCTTCATCCATGATTGCTGCGAGTTCCGAAGGATGATTGACGCGGAGTCCTTTTGCTCCAAAGCTTTCCGCATATTTGACGAGATCGACGTCACCAAATGACGTACCGGATTTCCGTTTGTATTTCATCTCTTGTTGGAACGCGACCATATCGAATCCGCTGTCGCGCCAGACGAAGTGGACGAGTGGTGAGTTCAAGCGGACAGCTGTCTCAAGTTCCATTGCAGAGAAGAGGAATCCGCCGTCACCTGAAATCGAGACCGCTTTTTTTCCTGGACGTACGAGTGTTGCCGCGATTGCCCAAGGAAGTGCGACGCCGAGCGTTTGCATCCCGTTACTAAAGAGAAGGTGGCGTGGTTCATATGAACGAAAATGACGTGCCATCCAGATATAGTGAGAGCCGACATCGACTGTGACCGTGACATCATCCGCAATTTTTTCGCGTAACGTCTTCATGAAATAAAGCGGGTGCGTCAATGGAGAATCCGCGACTGGAGGAACATCACGATCAACAAGACGTTGATGTAATCCTTCGAGGAATTGCACGGAACTCTCAGGTAAAGTGAGTGGTTGCAGGCGTTTAGCGATCGCATCGACGGTTTTCGCCATATCACCGACAAGTTCACGGTCTGGACGATAGAAATGATCGATTTCAGCACGCATTTGATCGATGTGAACAAGCGTCCGGTCGTGCGTTGGTTGGTTCCAGAATTTCGGGTCATAACCGATTGGGTCATATCCGATCGAGAGGACGAGATCCGCTTCTGCAAGTAACGCATCTCCTGGCTGATTACGGAACAATCCAACACGTCCGTAGAAATTCGATTCAAGTTCACGTGATAATGTGCCGGCTGCTTGGAATGTCTGAACGACAGGAATCGAGACGTTTTTGAGTAACGAACGAATCGCGTGTACGACGTCTGGTTGACTCGCGCGCATACCGAGTAACAAGACAGGGAGTTTTGCCTCTTGAATCAGACGGGCTGTTTCATCGACCCATGCTTCTGGTGCAACGCCGAGCTTTGGTGCTTCAACCGCACGGAACGCCGTGACGTTCGCTTCGCTTAACCCGACGTCTTGCGGGATACTGACGAAAGCAGCTCCAGCTGTCGTTTCAGCTGTTCGGAAAGCATTCGATAATACTTCTGGAATGTTATCGGCATCTTGCACTTCAGCACTAAAGTTCGTAATCGGTGTAAAGAGTGCCTGATTGTCCATGGACTGATGTGTTCGTTTTAAACGATCGGCCCGTGTGACAGCTCCGGCAATTGCGACAACAGGGTCACCTTCAGAGTTCGCCGTCACGAGACCAGTCGCTAAATTCGATGCCCCAGGACCAGATGTTACAAGGACGACACCCGGTTTGTCCGTCAAGCGTCCGATGGCTTGAGCCATGAAGGCAGCGTTTTGTTCGTGCCGTGCAACGATGAGTTCAGGTCCCCGGTCCTGTAACACATTGAAGACGGAATCGATTTTGGCGCCGGGAATACCGAAGATGTAATCGACACCCTGCTCGATGAGTGAATCGACGACTAAATCCGCACCTGTTTTCTTCTGTACTAATTCTTTTGAATCACTGTTTTTATTTTCGTTCATTACAATTCTCCTTTTTACCAACATTTTTGGTGTTCGATAGCTGTAATAAATTATCTGTTTCAAAAAAATTATACATCTGTTTCATGGTAAAACCAACCTAAAATCATTTAGAAAATAAAAAAAGTACCTTGTGTATGATTACACAAGGTACAGAGATTGCCCTTATTCGACGTCGACTTTTCCGAAAGTCGCCCAGACGAACAAAGCAGTGATTCCCAAGACGAGAACGATGGGAGATGCCCAACTAATCAAGAAATCATCCACAGTATAGCCCTCCTTTTCGGTTCTTACGTATCTTAAGTGTATTAGAATGCTCACTATTTCTCAAGTGACGAACTGCTGAACATTCTTCGATAGGAAACGAAGAAGTTCTTATATAATTACCCGAATCATGATAAACTTATCTGCGGATAATTTAAGTTTGGAAAGGATGAACGATAGTGCGTTTACGACATAAACCATGGGCGCAGGATTATATGAAGGAACAATCCTCGATCTATATAGCAGAACCAGCATCTCTTAAAGGAGCATGGGCTAGCGAGTTCAAGAATGGTAACCCGATCTACATCGAAGTGGGATCAGGTAAAGGAGCCTTCATTACCGGAATGGCGCACCAACACCCGGATATCAACTTCATCGCGATCGAACTATTCGAAAGCGTTGCCGTGACGATCGTTCAAAAATTGGTCGAAACACCACAATCGAACGTTCGCGTCTTGACGGTCGATGCAAAAGACTTACGTGATTACTTTGAAAAAGGTGAAGTGTCCCGCGTGTACTTGAACTTCTCTGATCCATGGCCAAAGACACGTCATGCGAAACGCCGCTTGACGTATAAAACATTCCTCTCGACATATGAAGATATTTTACCAGCGAAAGGTCAAATCCACTTCAAGACAGATAATCGGAAGTTGTTCGAATCGAGTTTGATGACGATGTCAGCATACGGCATGCGCTTCGACTGGATGTCACTTGATTTACATGCGAATGAACCGGAAGATAACGTCCGAACAGAGTACGAAGAGCGTTTTTCATCAATGGGTCAACCGATTTATCGGATGGAAGCAACGTACCAAAATTAATTTAGACAAAAAGTTTTCTTATTTTCCTGGTATTTCTTTCACACTTTTTTCTTATTAATTGGTACAATGTTGTTGACTGAAGAACTTGTACTTATAGGTAAAGGGGGAATTTGGGGATGTGGCAGAAAAGCTTAGCCTTCGTAACGGCGCTCTTTCTCGCATTAAGTATCGGTCAATCGGTACTTGCTGCGGTTGATACCTCAGAAATGACGAAAGCATTAGATGAGGAATTACCAACGACGCATTACGATTATAAAAAAGGTTCGGTCGAAATCGAGGATCCGAAGACGTTCACGAATGAAAAAGGAGAAGAAGTCATCGGCGGGATCGCTGTCATCGAGACAGTCCGTGACGGCATCTTCATCACAATCAAACGTGAAATCCACTTCTTCAATGCCGATAGCGGTAAATTGTTGACGAGTGCCGATGCTGCAAAAGTTGATGGCGTAAAAGAATACATCGACGGTAACTCGGATAATCTTCAACAAAAAGTTGTCTACTGGTTACCGATGCTCTTGATGTTGTTGATCATCGCTGTACCAGCAGTCATCTTATACATCGTTGTTCCACGTCTATACTCGACGACGGAATACATGAACCCGATCTACGAACGCAACGACAACCCGCGTTAATTAAGAAAAAAGCCTCTATCCAATCGGATAGAGGCTTTTCTCATGCAAGCAACACGAAGATGAAAGCGAGTATGGCAGGTAGGCCTTGTTTGAGTAAAATGGAGCGATTGGCAGTCACGGCGCCATAAAGCGCAGCGATGATGACACATGCTAAAAAGAACAATTGGACAGCCACATCCTGACGAATCAGACCAAATACGAGTCCGGCTGCTAAAAATCCATTATATAAGCCTTGATTCGCAAAAAGTGTCCGAATTTGTTGTGATGCAACAGCTTCGTCCGTTAAACCGAACGTTCGACGAGCCGCTTTGGAAGAAAGAAAGAACATTTCAAGTGCTAAAATATAAAAGTGTTCCAAAGCAACGAGGATAACGAACAGCGTAGCAAGAATCGACATGAATCATACCTCCTTCAGATGAACGTGGAAAAAAGACCGTACTTCGTCGATCGAAGCACGGTCTTTTGATTAAGCGTATTCGAGTAAAGCGCCAGTTTCGGCATCAACTGTGAATTGATACGTTTTTTCGTCATCACCTTCAAGGACCGAGATGCCACCTTTGTAGCTTTGGTAGTCACGTGACTCATATGCGTAAGCCTCTGGTGTTGCAGAGATCCATGCACCTTGGACACGTCCTTTTGCTGAAAATGTGCGTTTCGTGATTTCGAGCGCTTCCTCGGCAGAAAGTTGTTTGTCATCAACGGCTTTCTTCACTGCGAAAGCGGCGACGACAGCTGCTGCCAATCCGATAATCCAATAGCGTTTTTTCATTAAAATTCCCCTCCTTACAGGTTCTATTCCTACTGTACCAAATAATTCGTTCAGAGAGAAACAAAAGGTTAAGTGATAGAAGCAATTTTTTGTATAATGAGAAGCAGGAGGCGATACATATGAATGAAAAAACGAGAGAGTTATTTCGAACACTGACGGAATTAAATGGGGCACCAGGGTTTGAGCACGACGTTCGTCAGTTCGTTCGCGAGCGCATCACACCTGTCACGGATGAGATCGTTACGGATGGACTCGGTTCGATTTTCGGAAAACGAACAGGCGATGCGACAGGACCGAAAGTCATGGTTGCCGGGCACATGGACGAAGTGGCATTCATGGTGACGCAAATCACGAAGAACGGAATGTTACGGATTCAACCGCTCGGTGGCTGGTGGAGCCAAGTGTTGCTTGCGCAACGCTTCTCAATCTGTACGGATAACGGTGTCATCCCTGGTGTCATCGCATCGATTCCACCACACTTGTTGACAGAAGAAGTACGCAATAAGCCGATGGCGATCAAAGACATGTTCATCGATATCGGTGCAGACTCAAAAGAAGAGGCAGAATCGTTTGGAGTACGTCCGGGTATTCCTGCCGTACCATTCTTCCCGTTCACACCGATGGCGAATCCGAAGAAGATCATGGCGAAAGCATGGGATAATCGCTATGGTGTCGGAATGGCGATTGAATTACTGGAAGAGACGACAGCGGCGGATCATCCGAACATTTTGTTCTCGGGTGCAACGGTTCAAGAAGAAGTTGGATTGCGCGGAGCACAAACAGCGACAGCACTCATCGATCCCGACGTCGCGTTCGTCGTCGACGCTTCTCCTGCCAATGATGCATCAGGAGACAAAACGGAATTCGGTCAACTCGGACAAGGCCCATTGCTTCGAATTAAAGACAGTGTCATGATTCTCTCAAAAGAGATGACAGATTACGTCCTCGATACGGCAGAATCGAACAAGATTCCGTACCAATATTATGTCGGTGCAGGTGGAACCGATGGTGGTGTCATCCATCGTTCGAATAATGGGATTCCAACGACAGTCGTTGGTTTACCAGCACGCTACATCCATACGCATGCATCGATCATGCATACAGATGATTATGATGCGGCGAAGGAATTGCTTCGGAAACTCGTCACGAACCTCGATACGACGACGCTCGCGACGCTGCAAGTTAAGTGAATGACATGACAGACAGTGGATGTGAATCCGCTGTCTGTTTTTGTTTAATAAGAACGATGTAAGTACGGACTGTCTTGTCAGTTGAAAAAACAATGTAGTCGGATAGAAAGGAGATTTGATATAATGATACGCGATGTTAAGAAAAGGACGTGACAAGATGTTCAAACAAAAAGGGATTTCACTTAGCCCTAAAGTATATTTCATCACCGTATTAAGTTATATGGCACTTGGCTTGTTTAGTTCGTTGATCATGGGTCTCATCATCCGGACGATTGGTGAAGGACTGGTGGGGCGTGGTGTAGAGGCGAAGTTCCTCATTCAGTTAGGAGAGCAGGCGATCGCACTGACTGGACCAGCAATCGGTGTGGCTGTAGCGTTTGCACTTGAGGCACCACCGCTGATCTTGTTCGCAGCAGTTGCCGTTGGTGCGTTCGGATATGAAGCAGGAGGACCAGCAGGGAGTTACATTGCAACGCTTCTTGCGACAGAGGTCGGAAAACTCGTTTCAAAGACGACACGACTCGATATTTTATTGACGCCGTTTGTTACGTTACTAGCCGGATTCGTTGCCGGACGTTACGCGGGAAAGTGGATTGGGAAAGGGATGACGGATCTTGGTGAGTTGATTCGTTGGGGAACGGAACGCGAACCATTATTCATGGGAATTTTTGTTGCTACCGTCATGGGTCTTGCATTGACGGCGCCGATTTCGAGTGCCGCGCTTGGAATCATGCTTGGTTTGGATGGACTTGCTGCAGGGGCGGCGACGATCGGTTGTGCGGCACAGATGATTGGGTTTGGCGTCATCAGTTACCGTGATAACGGAATCGGTGGCGTGGTTGCCCAAGGGATTGGTACGTCGATGTTACAAGTAGGGAATATCATTCGAAATCCTTGGATTCTTCTACCGCCGACTGTAGCCGGCGCAATCATAGCGCCATTTGCGACTGTTCTGTTGATGCTTGAGAGCAATCCGGAAGGTTCTGGTATGGGCACGAGCGGATTCGTTGGTCCGTTGATGTTATTAAAAACGATGGGGTTCGAAATGGAGTATTATCTAGCAGTCGCTGTCCTCTGTTTCCTTGCGCCTGGCATCATCAGTTATTTCATTTATCGCCTATTACGACGTCTCGGTCGGATTCAAGATGGCGATTTAAAAATCGAATATTAAATACAAAAAGCTGATTCTAAAGGATACGCCTGTTTGACCGGATGGTGGACGAACAAGCATATGACTTTTTGAATCAGCTTTTTTCATAAAGAGAATCCGAATGAACTTGAATAAAAACTCGTAAAGAAAACATAGAGGTAAATGAGGTAAAGTGGAGTCAAATACCGCATGCGTACGACGGGCAATTTTCGAGCGAGTCGTTTTCCGAGTGCTTCGAGTAAAATGATGATCGCAAAACCGACGACTAAGTACAAAAAGATTTCGGGTAAGCTTCTTTCGGAATCAATGAAGGAATAGCCGTAACGTAAACAACTCGTCATGCCAACGAAGCCGACGAAGCGTTCGAACGGATGTTTGATTGGTTGATCTGCCATAGTGAAGTCCTTTCCAGGTGTTTTCTAGTTGCAGTATAGCAAACCAAGCACGAAAACGCACAGCCACAATTGAATATGCTATGATGAGGGCAATGACTTCTAGGGAAATCAAAGGAGGAAATCATCATGAAAACATTACAATCCAAACAAGAATTCGATACAGCAAAACAAGGAAATGCCGTCTTTTTATTCTCAGCAAACTGGTGCCCGGATTGCCGCTTCTTAGATCCGTTCATGCCGGAAATCGAGCAAACATTTAACGGCTTCGAGTTTTACTACGTCGATCGCGACGATCATATTGAAATTGCCCAGGAAATGGACATCTTCGGAATTCCGAGTTTTGTTGCATTCCGCGATGGTGAAGAGACAGGGCGTTATGTCGGGAAAGAGCGGAAGACACCAGAACAGGTGACAGCATTTTTAGAGACGGTTTAAGAAAAAAGCGAGCGCTGACTCGCTTTTTTTCATGATAGAAAGGATGAATTCGAATGGAACTACAACAAATCCGAAGAATGATGACACAAACATTTGAAGAAGAAGGGTACACGACATATTTCGATCGTGAAAAGTCTGTATTACGAATTGAGCGAAAGCACGATAAATCAGGCGTTGATGTCGGATTGAATCCGCTTGTCGCAAAAGCAAAACGAAGAGGTGTCATTGCAGTCGAAGAGACGATCGAATATATCCGTGCTGTACTCGGACAAACGGATCAAATCTCACTCGTTGGACAAGAACAAAAAATCTTTCCTGTCATTCGCGCTAAATCGTTTGCCGATACGACAAAAGAAGGGAAGACGCTCGTCAGTACACCACATACGGGTGAGACGAAAATCATGTACGCACTTGATTTAGGGGCGACGTATCGTTTGATTGATGAGGAGTTACTGGCGTCTGCTGAATGGACAGCTGAACAGTTATCAGAAGCAGCGCGTTTTAATGTGAAATCGCTTGAAGCGCCATTTAAACAAGACGAAGTCGCAGGGAATATCTTTTATTTCTTGAGTCTCGGCGACGGATATGAGGCGAGTCGTGTTTTGAACAAGACTTTATTAGCCGATTATGCGGCGCAAATCGAAGGAGAATTCGCAGTCGGAATTCCGCATCAGGATGTCCTGATTTTCGCTGATATTCGGAATGACGCCGGATATGATGTCTTACAGCAATTGATGTTTGACTTCTTCTCGAACGGTCGTGTACCGGTCACGGCACTGCCATTCTTATATGAAGATGGCAATCTGGAGCCGGTCTTCGTCCTTGCGAAAAACAAGCAGCCGAAAGAGTGAAGAATCTGATACAATAGGCATTGTGAGAAAGACGGAAGGGAGTCATGGATTGAATGAATGTGTTTTATAATAAAGAGGGCGTCGGCGACGTCTTAATGATCATTTTGGAAGACGCACCACGTGCGGAAGTGACAGCGACTCGTGAAGGAGACGTAGCAACTATCAAGCATGGTGATCGTGTCGTCGGTTACAACCTGTTTGATGCTTCGACTACGTTTACGATCGAGACACAAGGACCGGTTGAATTGACGGAAGAATTGGCAACACGCATCCAAAAGGAACTGGCGATTCGAGATATCGAATTGTCACTCGAACAAGTGGATTATTCTCCGAAATTCGTTGTTGGGTTCGTTGCTTCTTGCGAGAAGCATCCGGATGCTGATAAATTATCGGTTTGTCAGGTAGAAGTAGATAACGGAACTTTACAAATCGTTTGTGGAGCACCGAATGTAGCGGCGGGTCAAAAAGTAGTCGTTGCTAAACCGGGAGCGGTCATGCCGTCTGGGTTAATCATCCGTCCTTCAGCGTTACGCGGCGTACCATCAAGTGGTATGCTCTGTTCAGCGCGTGAGCTCGGACTTGTCGATGCACCACAAGAAAAAGGGATTCTTGTACTCGATGATACAAAAGCAGTAGGGGAAGCATTCTCAATCGGTCGATGATTCGACCGATTTTTTAACAAGATGGAGGGGTGAACGTATGAGTAATCGTTATGAACAGTCACTAAAAGAGCAGGCTGCCCGGATTCGTCGAGAGCTTGCAGGGGAACGTGAGACAAAGCCGGTGGAACGTCCGAAAAAAGAGGAGCGTGAAGATCGCTTCGTTTTAACGGATGTGCCTTCACCGATTTATGGATTCCAACGTCCGAAGCAATCTGCATCGGAAACCGTAAAAGCTGCGGAAGAAACGGAAATGAGTGAGCAGGTTTCGGAAACAGTCGAAGAGGGAAATACTGATGAGGTTGCTTTGACGGATCAAGAACTGATCGCGCCAGAAGTCGTATTAGACGAAGCGGAAGCAGATGCTGGTCTTGTACCGGTGACTGATGTCGAATTACTCGTACCGGAACCTCACACAAGTGAAGAGCTCGTGAGAGAAGAAGTGCCAACCGTAACCGAAGTAGAAGAAACGGACGAAACTGAAACATCTTCCAACAGTGAGACGGTGGAACCATCAGTTGTTCCGACAGAGACATCAAGTGAAGAGTCTGCTGATGAAAAAGAAGCTGAGCAACAAGCGGAGAGCTTCGCACCGACTTTTGATACATCTGCTATTGAAGTAGATCAAGATCCATCTGTTACTGAGGTCGATAAGCCTGTTCAGTCGGAAGTGAAAAAACCGGTCGGACCGCCTGTTAACGTCGTCATGACGACGAAAGACTTGATGGCGATGTATCGCGCACGTCGAGAACAAAATAATTTACATGGTAAAAAATAAATCGGTTTGCTATAATGGTACAGGTTTTGTACCCGAGCCCGATGGTACGGACCGGAACGTGAATTGGAGGGCTTTTATATGACAAAGTATCATTTTGTTGGAATCAAAGGAACAGGGATGAGTGCGCTCGCCCAAGTACTACATGAGATGAATCATGAGGTGCAAGGTTCAGACATCGAAAAGCACATTTTTACTGAAGACGCGTTACGGGCTAAGGGAATTCCATTTTTCCCGTTCAATGCGGATAACATCAAAGAAGATTATGTCATCATCCAAGGGAATGCTTTTGGAGATGATCATCCAGAAATCGCACGGGCAAATGAACTTGGTTTAACCATCCATCATTATTACGATTTCTTAGGACATCTAGCAAATGAATATCGTTCGGTCGCCATTACAGGCTCACACGGAAAAACGTCGACGACAGGTTTGCTTTCACACGTCTTGAGCGGTATCACGCCGACAGCTTTCTTGATCGGAGACGGGACAGGGGCAGGAGTAGAGGATGCGAAAGCATTCGTCTTCGAGGCATGTGAATACAAACGTCACTTCTTATATTACAAGCCGGACTACGCTATCATGACGAATATCGACTTCGATCATTCGGATTATTTCACAGGAATCGATGACGTCGTTTCGGCATTCCAAGAAATGGCGATGCAGGTTAAGCAAGCGATCGTTGCTTGTGGAGATGATGAGCATCTTCAAAACATTCAAGCGAATGTACCTGTTCTCTATTATGGATTTGGAGAAAACAATGATTTCCGCGCGGAAAACGCGACGTCAACGCCAGATGGTACATCATTTGATGTTTATTTACGTGATGATTTCTACGGCACGTTCCTCATTCCAGGATTCGGTCGTCATCATGTCTTGAATGCACTCTCTGTCATTGCGATCTGTCAGTACGAAGGATTGAGCAAAGACGACGTTGCTGAACGTTTAGCCACATTTGGTGGTGTAAAACGTCGCTTCAGTGAGTCGGAATTCGGCACACAAATCTTAGTAGATGACTACGCGCACCATCCAAAGGAAATCAGCGCGACGATTGAGTCGGCACGGAAAAAATATCCGGACCGTGAAGTCATTGCGATTTTCCAACCGCATACGTACACACGCTTGAAATCATTCATGGATGATTTCGCGACTTCTTTACGTGAGGCAGATGCGACATATCTATGCGAAATCTTTGGATCGGCACGTGAGCAGGAAGGGCAAGTTCGCGTCGAAGATCTGCAGGAGAAAATCCCGCAAGCTTCTATTCTGACGCGCGACAACGTTTCTGTTCTACGTCAGCATGAAAATGCTGTGCTTCTGTTCATGGGAGCGGGCGATATCCAGACGTATCAGCATCAGTATCAAAGCGTAAAATAAGCAACAGATCAAAAAGCGTCACTCGACCGGAGTGGCGCTTTTTTTGTCGTATTTTTGAATTATGATAGTAATTTCAAAAAACCGATGAGGAAAATCTAAAATAGGATTGCATCTTGAAATAAAGTTTGAAATAGTGTGTATGTGTTGAAGTTATTAACGGAAAGGAAAGACACCATGGGACAGATTTTACTCATCTTATTGCTCCAGTTGATTTACGTTCCTGTTTTGACATTACGGACGATCATGCTCGTCAAAGGGCGGACTGTCATTGCTGGATTATTTGGCACAGTCGAAACATTGATTTACATTTTTGCACTAGGAATCGTATTCCAAGACTTAACGACACTCGGTATGGTCGTTTATGCGCTTGGATTTGGTCTAGGAATACTCGTCGGTGGATATGTCGAGCGAAAACTCGCCATCGGTTACAATATGATTCAAGTGCATACGCAAGAATTTCCAGCGGAACTGATTCAAGTCATTCGCGATAATGGTTTCGGTGTGACACATTATCAAGGTCAAGGACGAGACGGTGTCCGTTATCGGTTAGATGTGCTCGCGGCTCGAACACGTATGAAAGTGCTTCGTAATCTCGTCGAAGAATACGAACCGAAAGCATTCCTCGTTGCATTCGATTCCGTCGACTTCAAAGGGGGGTATATGTTGAAAGGATTAAAGCGTCCTCGATAGAGCACTTTTCCTGAGAATGATGTTTATTCTTTGTTATTTAAGGATAAAGATGAAATAGAACGTCATTTGAAATCAGGAAAGGGGAATATCAGATGATTAGTAATCATGCAAAATCAGCTTTGAATCAACAGGTAGCAAACTATGGGGTACTGTTCGTCAAACTCCACAATTATCATTGGTACATTAAAGGACCAGACTTCTTAACGCTTCACGAGAAGCTTGAAGAACTTTATACATGGGTATCTGAACAATATGATGTTGTTGCAGAACGTCTATTGATGAATAACGGAACACCTTCTGCGACACTGAAAGAGTATTTAGAGCAAACGACGCTTGAAGAAGCGAAATCGGGGTTATCGGCAGATGAGATGATTGATTCCGTCATCAAAGACTTCCAACAAGTCCGAAAAGAGATGCTCGATGCGATTGAACATCTTGAGGCACAAGACGTGACGGTTGAAGATGATTTACTTGGTCAAGCGAAGGAAATCGAAAAACAAATTTGGATGCTCCGTGCGACATTGAAAAAATAAGATATAGAAAACGGATGACCCCGTCCTATGTAGGACGAGCCATCCGCTTTTTCTTATTTCAGGTTTTCAGGATTGAGGACTTCGAGTTCTGGAAGAACGAAACGACCGTCTTTACGGATCAATACGTCGTCGAACCAGATTTCTCCACCACCGTAATCGGGACGTTGGATGTTGACGAGATCCCAGTGAACGGATGAGTCATTACCGTTGTAGGCTTCTTCGTAAGCTTGACCTGGTGTGAAGTGGAAGCTGCCATCGATTTTTTCATCGAATAGAATATCCTTCATTGGATGCTGAATGAAAGGATTGACGCCGATCGCGAATTCGCCGACGAAACGAGAACCAGCATCTGTATCGAAGACTTGGTTGATTCGATCCGTATCGTTCGCCGTCGCTTCGACGATTTTACCGTCTTTGAACGTCAGTTTGACGTTTTCAAACGTGAACCCTTGATATGGAGACGGTGTATTGTACGAGATCACACCGTTGACCGAATCCTTGACCGGTGCCGTAAAGACTTCACCGTCTGGAATGTTGGCATTTCCAGCGCATTTGATGGCTGGGATATCTTTGATCGAAAACGTTAGATCCGTTCCTGGTCCGACGAGACGAACACGATCCGTCCGGTTCATCAAGTCAACGAGTGGTTCCATCGCTTGACCCATTTTTTCATAATCAAGCGTACAGACATCGAAGTAGAAGTCTTCGAATGCTTCTGTTGATTGATTGGCAAGTTGCGCCATCGATGCGGTTGGGAAACGAAGGACGACCCATTTCGTTCCTTTGACACGATCTTGTGTGTGCATCTTACCAATCGTTTGACCGTAAAGTTTCATCTGTTCAGCCGGCACATCTGACAATTCATTGATGTTATCACCAGCACGTAGTCCGATGTATGCGTCCATCGCTTGCATTTGCTTGCGTTCGATGTCTGCCATCAATTGGAGTTGCTCTTCTGAAGCATTTCGGTATAATTTTCGTAGGATACGATTATCCTTAAGTAAGACGAACGGATGACCGCCAGCCGCGTAGGCAGCTTCAACAAGTGCCTCGACCAGTTCGCGTTCGATGCCGAAGTTTTCAATCAATACTTTTTCACCAGGTTCAAGGGCAACCGAATAGTTAATGAGATTCGTTGCCAGTTGAGTAAGACGTGGGTCACGCATGAAATTTCCCCCTCGAAATGGATGATGTAGGTTTCATTTATCATTGTAACGGAAATAAACCATTTGGAGTAGCAGGAACGACTTGCTACATGTCGAACTATCAACAAAAGACTATGCAAAAAAATTGGAGGCAAGAACCATGGAAATCACATTAGGCGGAGTCGCCGGATTAGTCGCTGCGATCGCATTCGTAGTGCTCGTCATTTTCCTTGCCCGTGTATTAGGTGCTGCGAGTAAGACGCTCAACAATGTAGCCAACACGACAGCAGGACTTGAACGTCAATTAGACGGTATCATGATGGAGACGACAGCGTTGTTACATAAGACGAATCGTCTGGTCGATACGATTGAAGAAAAAACAGAATTGCTTGCACCTGTCGCAAACTCGATCGAAGAACTTGGTACGTCTTTAAACAAAGTGACAGATTCTGTCCGGACAGTATCCGATACGGTCGCTGGTGCGGCGGATACGAATAAAGAACAGATTGCGCAAGCAGTCCGTTGGGGTTCGGTCGCTGTAGAGTTATTTAAGAAAAATAAACCGGCAGAGACTACGGTTCAAAATCATTCGACGGCAACGACGACGGTCGAGAAAAAGCCACGTCGTCGATTCCGGAAAAAGGCAGAGACGCCGGTCACACCGGAAGTCGTGTCAGTACCGGACGTTGAAAGCATTCCAGATGAGTTGAAGGGAGATCGTAAATCATGACGAAACAACATCCATATCAAGCACAAGATTCTTCTAAAGGAGGAGGCTTCCTTGCCGGAATCATCGTTGGTGGATTGATTGGTGCTGCGGCAGCTCTCCTTTCTAGCCCAAAATCAGGTCGTGAAGTACGCAATCTGATTGACGAGCGTACGGCTCCTGCCCGTCAACGTTTGACGGAACAGACACAAGTCGTCCGCGAAAAAGCGGAGCCACTCGTAGGTGAGTGGATTCAACTAGCGAAAGATAAGGCAGCACCTGTCATTGAAAAAGCGAAGAACAATTCAACGGTTCAAGAAGCGGCACAATATGCGGGCTTTGAGAAGGATCAGGCAAGCATCGATGCTGCTCTCGCGGAAGCGGAGCAACTCGTACGGGACATTGAACGTGAAATCGGCGACGAAGTCGATGGGGCGTCTGTTGCAGAAGAAATCGACACGGAGACGGTCGTTGAACTTTCGGAGTTACGTGAACAGTTAGCAGACGAACAAGAGGAAGACAATGATCCACAGTCTGATGTGAATCATAAGAAATAATCAATACATGAGGAGCTCTCATCATGAGGGCTCTTTTTCTATGTTTCCTTATAGAGGAAACATCAAAAAATTATATGAAAAAACGTAATTTATTTTCATATTTTAAGAAATCATGCAGCTTCTTTATGTACAACAGGGAAAGAGTTCGCTATAATTAGTTGCTATTACGAGCTATATGCTGATTAGGGAGTGGTAGGACATGGATCAACATGCAGAATTAAAAAGATTACGTGATGAACTCGATTTAGTGAATGCAGAATTATTGGAATTGATGAACAGACGAGGTCAAATTGCCGTTGAAATCGGAAAAGTCAAACGAGCACAAGGGCTTGATCGATACGACCCTGTTCGAGAACGTCAAATGCTCGAATCAATTGCCGCTAATAACCATGGACCTTTTGAAACAGGACGCCTTCAGCATGTATTTAAAGAAATTTTCAAAGCTTCTCTCGAATTACAAGGAGAAGATCGGACTCGGAAATTACTCGTATCACGGAAACAAAAACCGACGAATACGATCATCCGGATCGGAGATGCCGTCATCGGAGACGGTTCACAACAATTGATCGCTGGACCGTGTGCGGTCGAGAGCGAAGAACAAGTATTTGAGGTCGCGGAACAGCTCGCGAAACATGGCGTGAAGTTCATGCGAGGCGGAGCGTACAAACCACGTACATCGCCTTACGACTTCCAAGGTCTAGGACTCGAAGGTCTAAAGATGTTGAAAAAAGCAGCGGACGCGCACGGTTTGCATGTCATCACTGAAATCATGACACCGAGCGCCGTTGAATCTGCTTTACCACTGTCTCTTATACACATCTCCGAGCCCACGAG
>NZ_WBYY01000065.1:0-15760 GCF_048985645.1 Exiguobacterium sp. A1_3_1
GAACGGATGGCAGAAGAGGGCATTCGCGATACGCGTCGTCGTTTTGATTCGAATGAGATTGTTCGTCGTTATGAACAAGTCTATGAACGGGTGTGTGCGCGTCATGAACTTGCTTGAAGGCGCACATCATATCATTCAGACGATCGAGGAGGCCGGTGGTGAAGCGTATATCGTCGGTGGTGCCGTTCGTGATATGTTGCTCGACCGGACACCAGGAGACTATGATTTAGCGAGCTCGATGTTACCGGAACAGATCATCGATTTATTCCCTGTTGTCATTCCGACAGGACTCGAGCATGGAACCGTGACGGTCGTTCTCAACCACGTGCCGTACGAGATCACGACGTTTCGCTCAGAAGCAACGTACAGCGATCGCCGGCGACCGGACGAGGTGACGC
Source organism: Exiguobacterium sp. A1_3_1 (assembly GCF_048985645.1). Lineage (NCBI taxonomy): Bacteria > Bacillati > Bacillota > Bacilli > Caryophanales > Exiguobacterium > Exiguobacterium sp. A1_3_1. The sequence continues at coordinate 399 of NZ_WBYY01000065.1, forward strand.
TTGGCGTTAGTTTGGAAGAGGATTTGACCCGGCGTGACTTTACGATCAACGCGATGGCACTCAGACCATCAGGTCGTGTCGATCTGTTTGGAGGAGCGCGTGACATCGAAGAGCGGATCATCCGGACGGTCGGCGAACCAGCCGAACGTTTTAATGAAGATGCACTTCGAATGATGCGGGCGTTCCGCTTCATGAGCCAACTGGATTTCTCGCTTGACGAAGCAACTGAACAAGCAATCGTTAAACTCGCTCCGCATCTAGCGGCCGTTGCGATTGAGCGGATCGCGATCGAGTTCGAGAAGCTCTTACTTGGTCCTGGAAAACAGCGGGCGTTACAGGCGATGCTCCGGACAGGAATCGAACGCTACCTTCCCGGCATGACTTCAGAAATCGTCAAAGGACTCGCGCAGCAGTCGTTTCAGGGTGTTTCAAAGGATGCCGTCTGGACACTCGTACTCGATGCCGGTCTCGCGAAAGATCAATTGACGCGCTGGAAACGATCGAAACATCAAGTGCAGCTCGCAACGCGTTTAATACCTCTGTTACACCGACCGTTACAAGACTGGGATCGTTATCGATTGTCGGACGAGGAACTGATGATCCTTCGGGAAATGACCGGAACGGATTATCCAGAGCGATCAGACTTACCGATTCGCAGTCGTAAAGAGCTCGCTGTCGACGGAAAAGACATGATCCGCCTCGGTCTTCAAAAACAACAGATCAAAGAAGCACTTTTGCATTTGGAATACAGTGTCGTCACGCGCGCTTGCCTAAACGACCGCGTGACATTATTGAAGGAGGTAGAGCGATGGCGCACTCAGTCCGAGAACAAATCTTGATCGCACTTCGTCAGCGAACGTGGTACTCCGGACAGGAATTAGCAGAGACACTAAATATTTCACGTACCGCTATTTGGAAACATATGCAAACCTTGAAGGAAGAAGGATACCAGATCATCTCGAATAAAAAACAAGGCTATCAATTAGTCGATGAAGGCGATTTGCTGACACCGATTGCGATTGAACAATGGTTAACGACAGCGCGCCTTGGTCGCCACATCCTTCATTTCGAAGAACTGGACACGACGCAGCGGATTGCACATGAGCAAGCGCAACAGCAAGCGCAGGAAGGAACACTCGTCGTATGCGATCACCAGACGAATGGACGCGGACAGCTAGGGAGAACGTGGCATGAGGCGAAAAATGAGGGCATCGCGATGAGTCTACTCGTCCGACCAGATGTACCGATGCACCAAGCAGGTCAATTAACGCTCGTAGCAGGTATTGCACTTGCACAGTCTCTCCGGACATTCGATGTTCCGGTTACGATTAAATGGCCGAACGATATCTTAATCAACGGTCGTAAGGTGGCAGGCATTTTGACGGAAATGCAGACCGAGGCGGACCGAATCAGTTCAGTCATCATTGGCATCGGCATCAATGTGCATCACGAGCAGTTTCCGGAAGGGATCAAAGACCGTGCTACCTCGCTCGTCCGAGAATCAGGAAGAACTTTCCGACGTGCGGAGGTCGTCGCGACGTTTTTGAATCGATTTGAACGACTATACACACAGTGGCTCGAGCTAGGGTTCGGATCTTTCGTCTCCGAGTGGGAAACACTCGCAGATCGCTTACATGAACGAGTGACGCTACGGACACGTCAGATGACCGCTTCCGGAACATTGCTCGGTATTGACGAGACGGGCACGATTCGGATTGAGACGGAAACGGGGGAAACCCGTTTCCATTCGGCAGAGCTGATTTACTGGGAAAAAGAATAAAGGTTTGAATCAGACGGTTTGCAGAGAGCTTTTCCCGTCATGTATAATAAAGCCACGGATGGTATCCGCTTGCCGGAACCATACCGAATTGACAGGTGCCAGTTTTAGCTGTTTCAACTGCCTTGATCTTAACGGACAGGGACAGAAGGACGATATTCAATTATTCCGCCTTCTTTTCCGCATGCATTTATTTTGGAGAAGAAGGCGTTTTCCTTTTGTCCTCCCTACACACGTAAGGAGAGAACACGATGCACACAATGGGTCCAATACTCAAAAAACAACAAGCTGGAGAGAAGCTCGTCATGTTGACGGCGTATGATTATCCTTCAGCAAAACTATCGGAGGCAGCAGGAGTTGATATGTTGCTCGTTGGCGATTCCCTCGGAAACGTCATCCTCGGCTATGACTCAACGATTGCCGTCACGGTCGACGACATGGTTCATCATGCGCGTGCGGTACGCCGCGGCGCACCACAGACGTTCATGATCGTCGATATGCCGTTCGCAAGCTATCACGGTTCATTTGATCGCACGCTTGAATCAGCGGCGCGTATCTTTCAAGAGTCGCAGGCAGATGCCTTGAAGCTGGAAGGGGCAGGGGAGATCTTAAAGACGATTCGTCGTTTGACGGACGCTGGGATGCCTTGCGTCGCGCATCTCGGATTAACACCACAATCCGTTGGTGTCCTTGAAGGATTCAAAGTCCAAGGGAAATCATTAGAAGCAGCCGAACAACTGATTGCAGACAGTTTGGAAGCAGAGCGTGCCGGAGCGAAGATGCTCGTCCTCGAATGTGTGCCGCATCCGCTCGCGAAACGCATTCAAGAGCTCCTCTCGATTCCGGTCATCGGCATCGGTGCCGGTGCAGACGTCGCCGGTCAAGTACTTGTCTATCATGACATCTTGACGTATGGTGTCGGTCGTTTACCGAAGTTCGTCAAAGCGTACACGGACTGGAATACTTCAGGAACGGAAGCAATCGCTGCTTACGTCAAAGACGTCAAAGCCGGTGCCTTCCCTGAACTAGCACACTCGTTCCAGATGGACGAAGAACTGATTGGTGCGCTTTATGGAGGGACTAAGGAATGAAGATCATTCAGGACGTCCAGACGTTACGCGAATGTTTAGCGGGAGCCGGTTCAATCGGTTTTGTACCGACGATGGGATTCTTGCATGAAGGGCATGCCTCCTTGCTCAAACAAGCACGACAAGAGAATGATGTCGTCGTCTTGAGTATTTTCGTCAACCCGACACAATTCGGACCAAACGAAGATTTGGATCGTTATCCACGAGACGCGGAACGCGATCAGAAAATCGCGGAGGCAGAAGGGGTCGATTATCTGTTCTATCCGACGAACGAGACGATGTATCCGCTGGATATGGCCCGTGTTACGGTCCGCTCCGGTGATGATGTCTTATGCGGCGCATCACGACCAGGACATTTTGATGGTGTGTTGACGGTCGTCAGCAAACTATTGAACGTCGTCCGTCCAACCCGTGCTTATTTCGGCTTAAAGGACGCACAACAGCTCGCATTGATTGAAGCGTATGTCGCTGATTACTTCGTTCCGGTTGAGATCGTCCGTTGCCCGATCATTCGCGAAGCGGATGGTCTAGCAAAATCGTCACGCAATGTCTATCTTTCGGAAACGGAGCGGGCGCAAGCACCAGGAATTCAGCAGGCGTTGCAACAAGCGAAACAAGCACTCGATCAAGGGGTGCCTGTTGAAACGGTTCTCGAGCGGACGCGCGAAGCACTTCGATTCGAAGGGACGACAATCGATTACGTCGAAGCCGTCGACTACCCGTCACTAAGACCCGTCACTGAACAAACGACTACGATTCTCTTAGCAGTCGCCGTGCAGTTTGCATCGGCACGCTTGATCGATAATTTACTATATACGAGAGGAGCATGACGATGTTACGCACATTCATGCACGCTAAACTACACAAGGCCCGGGTCACCGAGGCGAACTTACACTATGTTGGTTCGATTACGATCGATGAGGATTTACTCGATGCTGTCGGGATTCTTGAAAATGAAAAAGTCCAAGTGACGAACAATCAGAACGGTGCACGGATTGAAACGTATGCGATTAAAGGTGCTCGTGGTTCAGGTGTCATCTGTTTGAACGGTGCGGCAGCACGCCATTTCCAAGTCGGGGATGAGGTCATCATCATGGCGTACGCGCAACTATCGACGGAAGAAATCGCGACACATGTTCCAAAAGTGGCTGTTCTAAATGAACAGAACGACATCAAACAAATGTTGTCTCAAGAAATCGCCCACACGATCTTATGAAATTTTAGAGACCCGATCATGTCAGCGGGTCTCTTTTTTTGTTAAGATGAAGAATGAAATGCCATCCGGTCATGGAGAGGATGGATAAAAGGTGGAGGATCAGTGTTGAAGAAAAAGTACGTCGTAGTCGACCTGGAAACGACAGGTCATTCCATAAAGGCTGGCGATGAGATGATTGAGATCGGCATGGCGGTCATTGAAGATGGACAGTTGACAGAACAATTGTCTGCCTTCGTGCGTCCGACCCAACCGATTCCTCCATTCATTTCCCAGTTGACGGGCATCACGGATGAGGATGTCAAAGAGGCCGAGACATTCGATGTCATCGCACCGCGTGTCTTATCATTGCTCGACGGTGGTGTCTTCGTCGCACATAATGTGCAGTTCGATTTAAACTTCTTAAACGATGCGTTAGAAGAGGAAGGATACTTGCCGTACACAGGTCCTGTCATCGATACGGTCGAACTCGCACGAATCTTACTTCCGACAGCAGAAAGCCACGCGCTGTCGCATCTGTCAGAGTCATTACAACTTGCCCATCAAGAGGCGCACCGGGCAGGGAGTGACGCTTCGGCGACGGCTGAATTGTTGCTTGAACTACTCAAACGACTACATACGTTGCCGCTTGAGACATTGAAGCACTTAAGACGTTTATCACCACGCCTGTTCAGTGCCATCGAAGAGGAAATCGACCATGCGATTCGTTTAGTCGGCATCGAGGAAGATTCACAGTTTGATCGTTTCCGTAAAATCGCTTTGAAAAAGCGCCAGACGATAGAGCGGTTGGCACATCCACCCGTTCTTGAACCGTTCGGACCATTCGTTGATGAATTGAACACCGTTACGTTCCCTCGTCTATTCGAAGGATATGAAGAGCGACGTGGGCAGCTCGAGATGATGCGTCATGTCTATCAATCGCTCGATCAAGAAACACCGTTACTCGTCGAAGCGGGAACAGGAACAGGAAAATCGCTCGGTTATCTTGTTCCGGCAGCGCATTACGCACTTGAACATGAAGTCCCGATTGTCGTCAGTACGCACACGATTCAATTGCAGGAGCAACTATTCGCGCGTGATTTACCGCTCTTGCGTCAACTGTTCGATGCGCCGGTCCAGATTGCGTTGCTTAAAGGACGGAGTAACTATATTGATTTACGGAAGTTCGAATTTTTCTTGAACGATCAAGAGGATGCCTATAACTTCACGCTCGCAAAAGCGATTCTGCTCGTCTGGTTGACGGAGACGGAAACAGGAGATTTAGAAGAAGTCAGTTTACCAGGCGGTGCAGCACAAGGCAATATCGGGATTAAACAGTTGATCCAGTCTGATAGCCAATCGCAGCTCGGACGGTTTGATCCGTGGTACAGCCGAGATTTTTTCCAACATGCGATTCGCCAAGCAAAGGATGCAACGATCATCGTCACGAACCATGCTTTGTTGTTTAGTGACCTGCAGTTCGAAGCAGGGGTCTTACCGAAAGGAAGTCCGTTGATTCTTGACGAGGCACACCAAATCGAAGAAGTCGCGAGCCATCATTTTGGTCTCGTCTTTGATGGACATACGTTTGATCGTCTGTTCCGACAACTCGGGTATTCGTCCGATAAAAAATTATTACACCGCTTGCTCGATCTGTCCGAAGAATGGGACATCGCCGAGATGGTCGAAGCCCATAGTGAGACGGTCGATGAGGCACTGACGACGTTGCTCGAAGAGGCAGACGGTCTATTGATGATTATTCAAGCATACGGGCTCGAACTGGCTTCCCGCAAAGCACGACGGGAAGGAATGGTCAGCATTCGCTTCAAGCGACTCGACCGTTCGATGCGTGCCGTCCAGGAAAGTGCCAAGCGGGTTGAATTGGTGTTGCGGCGTTTGCGTCAAGCAATCCGGGCGATTCATAAACTGTTCCATGAACACCGGGAGCAGATGAGTTATCGCGAACGTTCACTCGTCGCAGATTTAAAAGCGATCACGTCACAAATCGAAGAAGCGGAGCTCGCCATCTTCGAGACGATGCTTGCCCCGCACGATGAGACGGTATCTTGGATCGAGACGTCTGTTAAGAACCGGAAACTAACACGGGTCTACACACAACCAATCGACATTTCAGAGCGACTGCGACGCGATGTCTTTTCGAAACGGACGTGTATCCTGACGTCTGCGACGCTGACTGTCTCGAACAAGTTCCAGTTCATTGAGAACCGTTTAGGGCTCGATGCGTTCGAGACACGTCGTTTCGTCGTTCCGTCGCCGTTCGGATATGCCGATAACGTGCGATTAATGATTCCGACGGATCTCCCGCTCCTACAGGATGTACCATTGCCGGAATTCGCAGAGACGATTGCGGAAGCCATCTTACAAATCGCAGAGGTGACGGAAGGACGGATGCTCGTCTTGTTTACCTCAAATGACTTGCTAAGACTGACGCATGAAGCGACGAAACCGCTGTTACCTGAACGGTTTACGTTACTCTCGCAAGGGGTCACGCAAGGTTCACGGCAACGACTGATGAAACAGTTCAAGCAACTCGACGCCTGTATCTTGTTCGGGACGGCTAGCTTTTGGGAAGGGGTCGATATCCCAGGAGATGATCTCAGTTGTCTCGTCATCGTCCGACTACCGTTCGCGCCACCGGATCAACCGATCGTCCAGGCACGCTCGGAACGGATCGAAAAACTCGGGAAATCATCATTTTTCGAATACAGCTTACCGCAAGCGATCATTCGCTTTAAGCAAGGCTTTGGTCGCTTGATCCGGACGACGAACGACCGAGGTGTCGTCTTCGTACTTGATCGCCGGATTGAGACGACGCGTTATGGAAAACGGTTCGTCACGAGTCTGCCGAAAGTGCCTGTTTTATCAAAACCGCTTGATGAACTGACGGCAGAACTAGAATTGTTCTTGAATGATGGCGATTAAGTCTATTCAGATAAACCCTATCGCATTATAATAGATAGAGAAAAATGAGGGAGGACATACAGATGGATTCAAAAATTGAAACACTTGCGACCGTCAAAGTGAACCGCCATGACGATACGTATAAAATCGTCGACTTGTTGAATCGGACACTGAAAACGGAAGATTTAATGTTCGGTCTTGCTCTCGATGAAAAAGACAAGGAGCAGATGGTCTTTACCATCTACCGCACATGAAGTGGAAAATCACGCTTGGTCTGCTAAGTGCACTCATCCTTTTGACTGTACTTGGCACCGCCGTTTATCAGGTGACGATCGCTGAGGCAAAAGACCGGGAACAGAGCGTCGCCGAACAAGCAGAGGCGCGTCTGAAAAAAGAACTCAAACCAACGGACGTCCGGTTCGAATCAGTCTTTAACGGGAAACGTCAATATGTCGTTTTTACGATGAAGCAGAATGGACAGGCGGTACGGGCGTTCGTTCCGAAAAAAGGAACGATTGAGACACGACCAGTTGCTGATGGTATTGCCATCAAAACGGTCATCGCGAATCATCCGGAACTAGGAGACATCGTGTCTGCTAAGTACGGCTTTGAGGATCGTGCCGTCATCGAGATCGTTTCAAAGACGACGACAGGCTATGATTATTCGTATTACACGTATCAAGAAGGTTCTTTCATCAAGCGATTACGAATCAAGTAAAGGGAGTGGGCGACATGTTATCGAAACGCGTACGACAATTGACACCATCTACGACGCTAGCCATCACAGCGAAAGCCAAGGCACTACGTGAAGAAGGTCAAGACATCATCGGTTTAGGTGCGGGAGAGCCCGACTTCAATACACCGGAATTCATCATCCAAGCAGCATTCGAGGCAGCAGAAGCGGGCGATACGAAGTATACGCCGTCTGGCGGAACGGTTGCCTTAAAGGATGCAATCATCGAAAAGACACGCCGTGACTTATGGATGCCATACGAACGCTCAGAAGTCATGGTCGCTTCAGGCGCAAAGCATGCACTATCAACGTTGTTCCAAGCGATTCTCGATCCAGGCGATGAAGTCATCGTCCCAGCACCATACTGGGTCAGTTATCCAGAGCAAATTAAACTCAGTGACGGCATACCGGTCATTTTAGAAACGGACGAATCGTCTCGCTTCAAAGTGACACGGGAATTGCTCGAGCAACACATTACCCCAAAAACGAAAGCACTCGTCTTGAACTCACCATCGAATCCGACAGGAATGGTCTATTCGAAAGAAGAGCTCGAGATGGTAGCAGATGTTGCGATCAAGCACGATCTACTCGTCATCAGTGACGAGATTTATGAAAAGTTGCTCTATAACGGTGCGACACATATTTCGATCGCGTCCTTGCCAGAGATGCGCGAACGGACGGTCATCATCAATGGTGTCTCGAAGTCCCATGCGATGACAGGCTGGCGGATCGGGTATGCAATCGGACCGAAAGAGATCATCTCAGCGATGACGAACTTAGCGAGCCATTCGACGTCGAACCCGACATCGATTGCGCAAGCAGCATCGGTTGCTGCGTATGCAGAAGGCGATGCACCGGTCGAAGCGATGCGTGTCATCTTTGAAGAACGACTTGAAAAAATCTATGCACGACTCATCGAGATCGAAGGATTAACGTGTCTGAAGCCGGAAGGGGCATTCTACTTGTTCCCACATGCAAAGCAAGCTGCCGAGATGTGTGGATTCGATAATGTCGATGACTGGTGTACAGCTGTTTTATCTGAAGCGAAGGTCGCCTTGATTCCAGGTTCAGGATTTGGTGCACCAGACTATGTCCGCCTATCTTACGCGACGGATCCGGCACGTGTCCTAGAGGCACTCGACCGGATTGAAGGATTCATCACGGCACATACAGCCGTTTAATAGAGAGAGGATGTTGACTGTTGAAAGCAATGATTCGGGATGTAAACAAATATGTAGGAGAAGAAGTGACGATCGGGTGTTGGTTAGCAAACAAACGCTCAAGCGGTAAGATCGCCTTCCTCCAACTTCGGGATGGCTCTGGATTCATGCAGGGTGTCGTCGTCAAAGAAACAGTCGGCGAAGACTTATTCAAACAAGCAAAAGGCTTAACGCAGGAATCATCACTATGGGTGACAGGTGTCATCAAATCAGATGGCGGTCGGACAGCGATTGGTCATGAAATGGAAATTTCAAAAATCGAAGTCATCCATGAAGCAATCGATTATCCGATCACACCAAAAGCACACGGAACGGACTTCTTAATGGATAACCGTCACCTCTGGTTGCGTTCAAAGCGCCAGCATGCGGTCATGGTCGTTCGAAACGAATTGATTCGTGCGACGTACGAATTCTTTAACCAAGAAGGATTCATCAAAGTGGATCCGCCAATCTTGACAGGTAGCGCACCAGAAGGAACAACAGAATTGTTCCATACGAAATATTTCGATGAAGATGCGTATCTTTCACAATCGGGTCAGCTTTACATGGAAGCGGCAGCAATGGCACTTGGAAAGGTCTTCTCGTTCGGTCCAACGTTCCGTGCTGAAAAATCAAAAACACGTCGTCACTTGATCGAATTCTGGATGATGGAGCCTGAGATGGCATTCCACGATCACGAGATGAACCTCGAAGTCCAAGAAAACTATGTTTCGCACCTTGTGCAATCAGCACTGAAAAACTGTCGTGCAGAACTTGAGTTGCTTGGACGTGACTTGACGGTCCTTGAAAACATTAAAGCACCGTTCCCGCGCGTCAAGTACACGGAAGCAATCGATATGCTCAAGGAGCAAGGATTCGATGATATCGAATTCGGCGATGACTTTGGTGCACCACACGAGACAGCAATCGCAAACAGCTTCGCACGTCCTGTCTTCATCACGCATTGGCCAAAAGCAATCAAACCGTTCTACATGAAAGAAGATCCGGAAAACCCAGACTTCGTCTTGTGTGATGATTTGATTGCCCCTGAAGGATACGGGGAAATCGTCGGTGGTTCACAACGTGAAGAAGATCACGAAAAACTCCTCGCTGAGATGAAGAAACATGGTCTTGACGAGACAGGTGCTTATAAATGGTATCTCGAAACACGCCAATACGGTTCTGTTCCACACAGTGGTTTCGGTCTTGGTTTAGAGCGGACAGTCGCTTGGATCACAGGTGTCGAGCACGTTCGGGAAACAATTCCGTTCCCACGTTTGCTAAACCGCCTCTATCCATAAGCAGTAAGGAAAAACATCGACCCATCGTCTCGACGGGTCGATTTCTTGTTTAGACTAGAGAATCGAGGAAATACGATGAATCATAATTTAGTGCAATTATTCGAGGAAGGGACGGTCGTCTTACCGAAACGATTGTTCACCGAGGCAAAACGGTTAGGCATCAGTTTTGTCGAGTTCACATTGATTGGTCAACTGTTTGCTTGCCGGGCAGAAGGTATGGAGATGCCGTCACCGGAAGAGTTAAGTAATCGACTTGGACTATCCGAGACGGAAACAATCGAGACGACACTCGGTTTATTACAAAAAGGATTATTGGCAATGGAGAACGTCAATGGGTCTGAACGTTATTCGCTTGTTCCGCTTTACGAAAAGCTGATGGCACCACCGGAACAGGAAGCACCGAACTTTGATACGATCAACCCGTCCGTCTTCCAACAATTCGAACGGGAACTCGGGATGATGTCACCGTTTCAGATGGAGCAGATCATTCAGTGGTTGACGATCGAGAACATTTCGGAAGAGCTAGTGCTTGCCGCACTTCGAGAAGCAGTCTATCATAATGTCCGCAAAATGACCTATATCAATCAAATTCTGCGGACATGGGAACGTGAAGGGATCAAGACGCTTGAGGATCTCGCAGGGCGGGGAGGTTAAGGAGATGTTACGAAAGGCAGAAATCGATCGGATTGAAGCAACGTTAGAAGAGATGTTTCCGGATGCATTTTGTGAGTTGATTCATCGCAACCCGTTTGAGCTGGTCGTAGCGGTTGCACTCAGTGCACAAGCGACCGACGTACTTGTCAATCAGGTGACGCCTGGGTTGTTCGCAGCGTATCCGGATCCTGCTTCGCTTGCTGCGGCACCCGTCGAGGAAATCGAGGACAAAATCAAACGACTGGGATTGTACCGAAATAAAGCCAAAAACATCAAAGCGCTTGCGGCACAACTCCTTGCGCAACACGATGGAGAAGTCCCGACCGAACGCGCCGGGCTTGAAGCCTTACCTGGCGTAGGACGCAAGACGGCGAACGTCGTCTTGTCTGTCGCTTTCGATGTACCGGCATTTGCGGTTGATACGCATGTCGAACGTGTTTCGAAGCGCCTCGGGATCTGTCGCTGGAAGGATAATGTCACGCAGGTTGAAGCGACACTGATGCGTCGCTTCAAACGGGAGCGTTGGTCAAAGCTTCATCACCAATTCATCTTCTTTGGACGTTATCACTGCAAGGCACAACGTCCGAACTGTGAAGCGTGCCCGTTACTCGACATGTGTCGAGAGGGGAAAAAGCGGACAAAAGGACTAGCTACACCATAAAAAAAAGTGGATCCGAGACCGGATCCACTTTTTTTGCATATCATCCATTCCAAGGCGTATCGGACCATTCACGACGCTTTTTCGTGATCGGTACTTTTTTGAATCCCCAGTTTCGGAAATCTTGGTCCGGACTATCACGGCGAATGTAAATCTTATCTTTGATGGCTTTAAAAATCCGGTTTTCGTCCCCATAATGGACAAACCGGGGTTTTACCTCGATGACACCACGACGAACGCGAGATAAAGGTAAGCAGACCAAGTCGGCAATCTCAAGACCAGATTGGTAGAGGTCGCTGTCTTTTTCAGCAAAGATGAAGCCTTTGATTTTTTGACGGCTTTTTTCGACGTCGAGATGGACCGTTCCCGAATTGAAGATATCGAAGAACGCCTTTTGAATGAGCAAGTTTTGATAATCATCACGGCTTTCAAGAACGACACGCGCACTCGTTGCTTCTGTCTCATCGAGGAAGGAATAAAACGACTTCATCAAATGAGCGAAGGCAACGACATACGGATCCTTCGGTGTCGAGAAGAAGTCTTGTAGCTTCTGTTTATCGACTTCGACGCTGACGATCGTACAATCAATATCAACTAAAAATTCCGGCAAGGCGATCCAGAAATGTCGTAACATATCGATCGTGATGCCATCTTCTTTACCGTACGGATGCTCCGCTTTTAAAATCTCCTTCAAATGAAGCGGAATATGCGGATCTTCAAAAACTTTTGCCTTAAAATCCATCAAACGTTGACGAAGCGGACTTGGTTCACCGGTCTCGTCCGAATCGATGGCATATTTATATTCCATCAAGACACCCGTTAAGTTGAATTGTGTATTCCCTTTCGGTGTCCCAGTTTCATCGACGAACATGACATATTTTTTAGGGACAGTGTTGTTAACCTTCGGAAACCCTTTTGTATCAACGTATTTCACGTTTTTTGTTTCTCTCTTATTCAATCAAATCTCCTCCGATTGCACAATTATTGCACACTTTTTTTGAAAACGAGCATTTCGGCAGCCTCATGATGCAACTTTACACTGACATGGCTGTATAAATCCATCGTTATCGTATAACTCGCATGACCGAGTCTTTCTTGCACAACTTTCGGATGCACACCCTGCTCGAGTAGGAGGGTGGCATGTGTGTGGCGCAGATCGTGGATTCGGATCCGTGGAACACCTGCGAGCTCCGTCAACCAGTTGAACGAGCGATGGACGATCGTCGAACTGAATGGTCTTCCGAGCGTATTCAGGCAGACATAGTCGTCGTCATTCCGGTAACCTTTGCTCAGCTGATGAGATGCTTGGACTCGTTTCATGCTCTTCAGGTAGTCAATCGCAGCATCACTGAGTACGATAAGACGAGAGTGTCCGTTTTTAGGCGCTTTCTCGTTTTGATGAGCCGAACGGTTGTGGTCGGAGACGGAGCGCTTCACGAGTACCGTACGTTCTTCAAAATCGATATCCGACCAACGTAAGGTGATGGCTTCACCGATCCGCATCCCAGTATGCAGAATCAAGATGATCGGAAGGGCGCGTAGTTCTTTTTCGTGTGTCTCGATGAAGAGCTCGCATTCCTCCTGGCTCCATACCTGATGATTCTTGACGGCGCGGCGACGGTCCTGTGCAAGTCCAGCGCTTGGATCTTCCTTGAGGTACTCCATCTCGACGGCATACCGGAAGAAGGCGCGGACTTGTTGGAGCATCGTATTATAACTGTTTGCGTTCCACTCCCGCAACTCCGCATATTTCATCATGACATCCGCTAGATGGTGTGTCCGAACGTTTTCGAGCAACATCTTGCCGAGTTCTTTCTCGAGCAGTCCTGAAATCTTACGACGGTTGTAGAGTGTTGCTTTTGCAAGTTGAGGAGCACGACGTTCGTAATAGACCGCAATCAGATCTGTTACCTTCATCTTCGTTTGTCGCCGTTTGATGGATCCATCCTCGCGTTCCTTGAGTAGGTTGGCCATCCAATACTCCAGTTCTCGCTTTGTATCCGCACGTTTAAATCGTTGGATACGTTTTCCTCGCTCATCAAAGCCTAGGCTGACCCTCGTTTCCCATTTTCCTGTAGTGGGGTTCTTTTTTATATTCGTCATATAGCTTCCCCTTCCTGCTTGACCATCGGCTATTCTTATCTTTCATATTATCAAATTTAATGTTCCAACCTACAAGTACGAATTTTTTTACTATTAAAATAGGATGGTTATACTATAATAGAAAATAAGAATAGATAAATTGATTTTCATTACACAAATTTGTTGAATTAAAAACAGTATTAGTGTACACTAAGTTTGTAAGATGATTAGTTGTTACAAAAAAGAGGAGGTATCAATGTGCTTACTCCATTCGGTAAGTTCTGTCGTAAGCTTCGAATCGATCGGAACGAAATCCTTAAAGACATGGCTTCCAACTTAAATGTGACTGTCTCATATTTATCGGCAGTCGAAAACGGAAAAAGAAGTATCCCGGGTTCGTGGGAGCATATGATTTCAGATACTTATAATCTGAATCAAGAGCAAAGATGGGAACTTCAAGATTCTATAATTGAGTCGGAAAAAATGATTGCTTTTCCATTGAAGGAAACAGGCGAAAACAGCACGACGCTTCTAAAAGCCTTGGCAAGAAAGTCAGGTGATTTATCTGAAGAGCAACTTCGAAAGATGTTTGAAATTTTAAACTAAGTCCAGGAGGTTACGATGAGCCAATCACAATATAAAGCCAATCCGGTGTCAATCAAAGATCTCAGAACGTATGCTTTTCTTTTAAGACAAGCTATGAATATGGAAAACACGTTGCAAATTGACATTATCAGAGTTCTTGAACATAACATGATCAGTGCTTTTGGTGAGTCATTTGAATTAGAAGTTGTTGAAACTCATACCATGCCGGATTATGCATTGTATCTTCCTGAATCGAATAAGATGTTGATTCGCGAAGATGTTTATCTCGCAGCAGCTTCAATGAATGCTCGACATCGCTTTACTATTGCACATGAAATTGGCCATCTATTATTACATCGAGATGTAAAACTTGCTAGATCTGATGGTAAACGGAAAATATATGAAGATCCTGAATGGCAGGCTAATGTGTTCGCGGCAGAGTTTTTGGCACCTGCGCATTTGATTGGTGAGATGAGCGCCGCTGAAATTTCATTGGCCTTCGGGATTTCAAAACAAGCTGCAACAAATCGCTATAACTCAATCAAAGAAAAGTGAGGTTAGAAAAATGGTCAAAAAAAATAGCCCTTGTAGAGGGCCAACGAAATAAAGATACATCATTTGATTTGCTGCATTATGATCATGTACTAACTTTGGTCGGGAAGTACAGACTCATAATATCAAATTAGTTGGCCCCTTTACAAGTGTAAACTTTAGAAATGGGGCATGATAATCATGGGAAAATTATATTACAGCGAGAAATACGGATGTTACGGAGTGTTCCGTCCTTGGCGGACTAATCCAAAAACCCAGCAAAAAATGTGGGCTAAGAATTACGGCTTGAAAGCGTGGTTCATTCCAGTTGATGAGCTAGAGAACGAAACAGAAGATTAATTAACAGCTTGATGGATGAGGGTGCAGCCCCTTTTCGATCAAGCTTTTTTATACAATTTTTTTAGAAAAAAAGCACCAACGAAGGTGCTAGGATGATTTTATCTAAAAAGGAGTTTACACTATCGAGGTGTTTAAATTCTTCCGGATAAAAGCTTTTCTTGTTCCTCTTTAAAGACTCCATTAAAAATTTCAGTATTCGTATCTAAATTAAATATTTCGAAAAAGTCATTAGAAGCTTTAATTGCCAAATCTGAACTTTCTGCAATCAACTGTTCGATAC
>NZ_WBYY01000066.1:0-15569 GCF_048985645.1 Exiguobacterium sp. A1_3_1
CAAGAGAAAGACCATTATACGAAATTCAAATCAGGAAAATATGATTTAGTTGTCATTCATGAAGCAAGTTTACGAACGTATCAGTCTGATCAAATGATTCAACCCGTTACCGATTATATGAAACAAGCAAAGATTAAAGAGGATGACTTCTTAACATCTGGAGTGGACTCTGCCAAAGTCGGCAATAAAATGTACGCCCTTCCGTTAGACATTCATCCACTCACGATGTTTTATAACAAAAATTTAGTTAAATCTATGCCTAAAACATATGCTGATCTCGCACAATTGAATGAACAACTTCAAAAGAAAGATGATCATCTTTACGCGTTCGGTCTTCCATCAAGTGGACTGACACCATTCTATCTAACTGTCGCGGCTGCACAAAATGACATTCAACTCGAACGTGATGGCTACCTTGATTTTGCGCAACCTGCCTATGCAGATGCGCTGATGAAATATCATGATATGGTATTCGTCGATCAAATTTCACCAAAAAAATTAGGTCTAGATGGTGAATTCCAATCTTTCATGAAAACAGCATCGAATAACGCCAATCAGACCGCCGTATCATTTACGGGTCCTTGGTATTATTCGGCAGTCAAGGATAAATACAAAGATCAATTAGGCATTGGACCAATGCCCCTCTTATTCAAATCAAAAGCTACGACAGGGAATGCCCATACGATCGCCGTCAGTTCTTCTGTTCAGGATCAAGAGGTCAAGAAAGGAATCTCTTCTTTCTTCAATTATCTCTACACTCCAAAACACTTAGCCAATTGGGCAGAATCGGGACAAACCCCTTCTCATAAAGAGACGTTAAAATTAATTTCTGAAGATCCATCTCGTTATGCTTTGGCTGCTGAAAATCAAAAGCAGTTAAAGGATTATGTTCGTGCACCCCGAGTCTATCAATTTGATGAACAAATGCGGTATATGAACGAAGTCGTTTTCGCAAAATTAACGAGTGATCGTAATCTGACTAAAGATGCATTGATGACAGAACTGAAAAAAGCGACTCAACATGCTCAAGAGATTGCTCAATCAAAATAAGCTAAAGGAGGAGACCGATGTATTTGACACGACGTTCACGTTGGTTCGGATTGCTATTTTTACTTCCATTCCTCATCTGTTTCGTTTTATTTTGGTTACTTCCGTTAGTTTATGGCATCTGGATGAGTCTACACGATTTCAGACTGTCTTTTGGAGAAAATGGTTTCGTCGGTCTCTCGAACTATCGTGATTTACTTTTTAATGAAACCGTACATCAACGTCTCTTTTTAGCAACATTAACGAACACATTATGGTTCATGTTGTACAGCGTACCGTTACTTGTTATCTGTAGTTTATTGCTTGCGTTATTAATCCGTCATCTTCCACGACGATTTAAAACATTCTTTCGAACGATTTTTTTCATGTCCTACTCAATCTCGGTGACAGCAGTCTCTGCCATTTATCTTTGGTTGTTTGCAACGAATGGTGGATTCATCAATCGATTGTTACTTGATCTCCACTTCATCAACTCACCAGTCAACTGGACGAGTGATCAACCGTTTGCTTGGGTCGTCATCGTCATTGCGACCGTATGGTGGACGGTCGGATTCAACATGTTACTCTTCTTAAATGCACTGGAAGAAGTGGATAACACATTATACGAAGCAGCTAGCTTAGACGGCGCGTCTCCCTGGCATCAGTTTTTAAGGATTACGTTACCGACGATTCGACCGATTACCTTTTTTGTCCTCATTACAACGTTAATCGCTTCTTTTAATTTGTATGGACAGACACTATTGATTACCCGAGGAGGACCAGAGCAATCGACGACCTCTTTAATCATGGGAATCAATACGACTGTATTCGGTCAGAATCAGTTAGGAATGGGAGCAGCGATGGCATTACTAATGGGATTCATTATGATGATCATCACCGGTATGCAGTTCTTTGTATCCTATATGGCAACCAAAAAGGAACCCGTCTTAGCGAAATCCGTTACCCAAAAGAAGACAACATCTTCAGCCACAAACATTACCCTCAAGAGCGATGCTGAAAAGGAGCGGAAGATCACATGAGACACAAAAAAACGACGACGATCTTGTTGTTGATCGTAGCCAGCTTATTATCGATCATTTTTTTACTTCCGCTTGTCTGGATGATATTAACATCTTTTAAAACGTTAAGTGATTCGCTGGAAAGCGCCAGTCTACTACCGAAATCTTGGACGCTTGAAAATTATCGTCTCATCTTAAATGCTAGTAGCGAGTCTCCCTTAATTCGATGGTTGTTAAACACGACAATCGTTACTGTCCTAGGAACATTACTTGTTTTATTTGTCGACGTTTTAGCTGCATACGCTCTAGCACGCCTTCAGATCCCAGGTCGTAAAATCATTCTTGCCATCGTTGTCATCGCTTTGACGATTCCAGGAATCGTGACATTGTTTCCAGCATTTTATCTCTTTAGAGAAGCAGAATTACTTGATTCCTATGTTCCTCTCATCGTGCCCTATGCTGCAGGAACACTGGGTGTTTTTTTGATTTACAACTTTCTACGGACATTTCCGAAAGATTTAGAAGAAGCCGCTTATCTCGATGGAGCGAATCAATGGCAGGTATTGACGAAGGTCATTCTACCTACCTTGCGCCCTATCATCACGACGCTTGGAATCGTCACTTTCCTTGCGATCTATAATGATTTTCTATGGCCATCGCTTGTAACGAATGAAGCAGAAATGAAAACGATGACACTTGGCATCGCTACACTCGTCCAAGGATCAAACTTTGTCAATCCAGCAGCCATGATGGCTTCAACTGTCATCGCAACCTTGCCCGCGCTATTACTCTTCATCTGGGCAAATCGTTATTTCGTCAAGGGAATCACCCATTCCGGTCTAAAATGACCTTAAAGAGGAGTTGCTACATCATGCGAGCATTACGACATGTAAACATGGAACAACGCATGAATGCCGTCCTCGATTGTTTGGCAGCTGCAAAAGACTACCAACGTATCGCCGGACGGCATGATGTATCGTATCAACAATTGTACAACTGGGTTCAGCGCTATGAAAGCGGGGGTATTCCTGCCCTGACCGATCGCCGTGGTCGCAAATTACGAAGCGAACGACTTACTTCGACTCAGCATACGCCTTAAAACGATCAAGGATCGCCTGCCAACCCGCTTGTTGCATTTCAGGCGGGTTGTTTGTTTCAGCGTCAAACGATTCGACGACTTCGGTCTGTTCCCCGTTCCGAGAGAAATCGATCGTCACCTGACGACCATCCTCGAGGACATACGCAATGCGTTCGTAAGGAACGATTGTCTCGTATGTACCCGTGAAATCAAACCCCATGCTACCGTCTTTTGCTTCCATTCGATTCGTAAATTGACCACCAATCCTCAAATCATTCGTTGACGCCGTCGTATGCCAATCGTCAGACGCTGCGTTCCAGCGTTTGATGTCTTCCGGTGCGTTCCAGATCTCCCACACGGTCTCGACTGGACGGTCAATCACAGCTTGAATCGTTAGTTTCGTCATCTTTCTTCCTCCTTACTAATTTGAAGTTCTCTCCTTTTTTCGAGAATACCTAGACAAATTCCTTGTTTTTATCGATTAATTCAGAGGTGATTTTGCGCTCTTTGTTTTCCATACCACAAACAATAGAATCGCCGGAACGAGACAGATGATTGCATCGGTAACGGTCGGTAGGCGTAACGCCGGACTTGTTAAAAAACGAACGCCTTCCACCGTCCAAATTGTTAACATCAAGGCGGTCAATATTCCGAGTCGCCAGCGTCTCGGAATCCGGATCCAGTAAGCGAGTAATCGTTCCGATCGCTTCATTCTCATTCCACCTTTCGAACGGCTTTCAAGAAGCTTTGTTCCGTTTTATAGGAGGCCTCGCGCCACATGAAACGTTTTGTATGCTTGAACGTATTTTTTTCAAACTGGTTCCCCGAACTCGTCTTGAAGTAATGGGCGACACTTAAAGGACCGTCGAATGTGTTTCTGATGATCGTGTTATCATGGACGTCATGCTGGACGAGCAATTGACCACCCTCGAGCCCTTTCGTATCATTCCCGATCAGCTGATTTTGCTCGACCCGGACATGTTTTGTACCGCCCCGCTTCGTGTCATACCCACCGATCGCAATCCCGGTGTAGACGTTTTTCCGTACATCATTCTGACGGACGATGACATCTTCTGCGTACCGTCCGGCATGTTCACTCGTTACCTCGATCCCGATGTCACTCGCTTCGACGAGATTCTTCTCAATTGTTAGGTTTTTCCCACCATCGACATAGATGCCGGCTGCATTGTATTCCTTCCCGTAAGCAGGATTCCCGTAGCTTGACGTCCGGTAGACACGATTTTCCGACACGACGCCTTCACGGACGTAGTCGTCTTTCTTCGATCGAGCGATTCCTTCATATCCGATCAAATCAATGCCGATGTTGTCGTTATCCCGTAAGACATTCTTCGTCACACGGAAATGTTTGACGTTTCCGTTCAATACGAGGGCTTCACTGAAACCAAGGCGATTCTGCTCGACTCGGTTGCCGGTGATCGTCAGGTGACGAATCGCTCCCGTTCCGTAGACGGCGATTCCGTGTGCATTCCCGTCTTTCGCGAGCGTCTTGATGTGGCGGACCGTATTGTTCTTCAACGTGATGTGTGATCCTGATCCTGTAATCAAAATACCGATCGGTGTCGCGTCCGTTCGTTTCGACTGAACGGCTTCGATCGTCAGACCTTGAATTGTTACGTATTTCCGATCCTTGATCTGGATGATTGGTAAGGTGGCGTCCCGATCTTTGATGTTTTTCCCGCTTAACGTGACCTGCTCGTCTTGATAGTTTCGGAAGGAGATCGGGCGTTCTCTCGTTCCGCTCTGTCTAACGTTCAGTGCCTCGTGATACGTTCCCTTTCGCAAGTAGACCGTCGTACCCGCAGTCGCTTTTTGCGTCGCTTGCTGGATTGTTTTAAACGGGTGCTTCAACGTGCCGGTATTTTTATCACTGCCGTTCGGTGCGACGTATAACGATTTTGCCGTCGATTCGGCCTCTTCACCCGTCGAGGCACAACCGACGAGCAGGACGGTTGCTAATAACCATTTGCCTTTCATGATTTCCTCCTTTATTTAGCGAGAACATTGTTGGTATAATCTAGGTATCATTTCTAATTTTTTGAATATTTTAATTTTATCCCGATTCACTATGACTATGGAAAAGAGGAACACGTCATGAAATATGCGCTCTTATTCACCCTTCCCTTCTTGCTTGCTGGTTGCACAACGGAAGCAACCGTCCTTCCAAAAGAAACCGTCAAGATCAAGAAGTCTTCCTTTTCGATCACACCTTCTACCGCGAAGGACGAGTCGCAGCAACAGCAGACATTTTTCTTAACTGGTACACTCGATCGCCCCCTCCAGCTCAAAGCGATTCAATTTGACGATACAGAACCACCAGAGGTGCTGATCGACAAATCGATTCCTGCCGGTACATATGATCGTACGCCGTTCCAGTTGACGTATGATTTGAACCTACTCAACGATTCGCATGCCTTCACCTATTCGCTTGATGCGAAGAATGGTATTCCTGAGACGAAAACGGCCTATACCTTACCTCAAAACGTCCAGACTGACAGCGGTCAATTCAATGATCAAAAACAGACGAATGCTTCGTTCTATCCCTTACTCCTCAAACGCTATACGACAGGAGAATCGATCATCGGTCGCTCAATCGACACGATATCCTCTCCTCACCTAAAGGTCAGAAAACAAGAAGGCGCGATTTTGATCTATTTGGCGAAATCACGATAAGGAGAACGGTGGACCGAGAAAAAGTCCGCCGTTTTTTTAGTCCGCTATGACATGCGACATGTCAGCTTCTAATCGAATCACGGCTTCCCCATCCCTGTATTCGACGATCGTCAAACTCGTTCCATGAATGAACGGCGGATCCCATAAGGTCGCGAACGGCTTACGTTGAAGATATGTCAGCAAGATGTTAAGGAGGATGCCGTGGGTGACGATTAAGATGTTTTCGTCTTCTTCATGATCTGCCAGTCGTTCCAAAAACGATAGAATACGCTCCCGGACCGCGTCAAAGGATTCTCCACTCTCCGGTATGTACGTATGCGGCGTTTGCCAAAATGCAGCATGAGCAAGCGGGTGCGCGACTTCAATTTCCGCCGCCGTCCGCCCTTCCCAGGTCCCCATGTGCATTTCACGCAATCGATCGTCGATGGTGACCGGAATCGCTGGATCGAGATCCATCATTCGAACTGTTTCTCGGACGCGACCAATCGGACTGATATAGAGATGATCCAGATGAATTTCACGTAAGCGGTGACCAAGGTCCCGCGCATTTTGTCTGCCCTTTGCTGTCAGAGGAGAGTCTCCCCAGCCTTGCATTCGTTTTTCTAAGTTCCATTCCGTCTCGCCATGACGCGTAATGTAAAGTGTTGGCATCTGTTCCATCCTTTCGATTTCTAATTTCTTTCAAAAGTGTATCAAACTCTGGCTGCTTTTTCCTGCGACTAGAGAAAACGAATCCAGAAGAGCAATTCACCAATCCGTTCGGTATGATGAAGATAGACCTAAAGGAGGAATTCGATGAATCGCCAAGAGATGATTGACCTTGCCAAACAAATCCGCTCAGATGAGGAACGTCCTCAAGTCACACCTCCGCATCCACCGCAAGCGACCACGACTACGCTACACGTGCCGACTTCAGTCGGAGATGTTCGAGTGTTGCGTCACTCACCGATTGATGCAGTAGAACCGTTACCTGGATTCATCAGTTTCCATGGTGGTGGTTTCATCACCGGAACGCCAGAGATGGATGAACCATGGAATCTGTTTCTCGCTGAGACCGCCAACTGTCATGTTCTCAATATTGAGTATCCGTTAGCGCCGGAACATCCATTTCCTGTTCCAGTCCACGTCGCCTATGAAGTCGTTCAGTGGATTTTCCAACATGCTGATACGCTACGCCTCGATGCTTCACGCATCGCAATCGGAGGGCATAGTGCCGGTGGCAATCTTGCGACTGCCGTATCGTTATGGAACGTCGAGCAGACGCATCCGGTTCCGCTCATCGCTCAAATTCTTGATTATCCTCCGCTTGATCTCGCGACGGATCCCGCGGACAAACCGTTCTTCGAAGAAGCGATACCAGATGAACAGGCACGTCAGTTCAATGCGATGTACATCGCTCGTGCGGAAGACGCGTATCATCACCTCGCTTCGCCACTCTATGCGGCTCAACTCGATGCGTTACCACAGACTCTCGTCCTGACAGCGGAGCACGACTCGCTAGCGCAGGAGGCACGGCAGTATGCGAATCGCCTTCAGGCGGCAGGTGTCGTTGTTGAGCACCAGGAATTCGCTGGTCAAGCTCATGCCTTTACACACCACGGTGACTTAGACGTGGCGTTTCAGGCTTGGCACCGTATCGCGGATTACCTCAAGTCCGTCTATCGTTCGTAAGTATAAGAGGCTGACTCAAAAATCCGTTTCCATAAAGGTAAGGGTGGCAGAATGATGATCTGCCACCCTTACCTCGTAACAAAAAGAATGACGCGTTTCACGCAACTCCTACAGGAAAATACGCCTCTTTGCGCTGTCAGAGACAAATAAGATCTGCTTTCTTGCTTGAATAAGGCAGAAAAGCTCCTTGTGTCTCGCCTGAGGGAAGGGCGTGAACAGATGCGTCGTTCTTTTTTGGAGTCAGCCTCTTTGTCTATTCAGTCTGCTTAATTGTTTACTCAGTGAGAAGCGAGTCAATCGGACTTTCTGGTGATCGCTGAATCAACCGCATGGTTGTCTCTTCCGGTCGATCACTGACGATCCACATCACGTCTGTTCCGTTTTGGTAGGCAAGATTAAGCTGTTTCCCTTGCTTTTGAACGTGTACCTTCAATCCGTTGATGGTACGTAGCCGTTTTCCAAATCGTGCCGGAATCTGCTCACTTTTCAGTCGTGTCTCCATTACCGTATAATGACGATTCGTTACAAGTTGCGTCGTCATTTTTTTCTTGTTTCCTTCCCACGCTAGACTCCCTTCGATCGACTCGCCTTTCGTGGATTGATCTCGAATGAGATCCATCGAACTGCGTAACATCCAGTTCGACTTCTTTTCATAAATCATCAGCGAATCGTATCGTCCATCGATTACGCTTGCTAGCAGTAAATTATAGTCACCGAATCGCGCGTCCACTCGGAAATCGTCTTGCTTTAACGTATAGGTGGACTTGTCACTCAAGTCATATTTAAACTGATGTTCGGCCGTCTCTACAGCAGTCGGATAAGAGCCACTGTCGAACAAACTCGTACCATCAACGTGAATCTTTTCTTTCACCTCGACATTATTTTCCGGTGCGCACCCGCTGAGAAAAAGGAGTCCTAACATGAAAAGAGTGATCTGTTTTTTAGGTTTGATTCGTTTGATCGTTTAATCTCCCTCTTATTTCATGTACATATATGTAGACCTGGGTCGTCTTGCCATCCTTTTTCGATCACACGTCGCTGAAAAATCGAATGACGCGCGGTACCGATTTGAAAAAGTGGCGTTGGTCGAATGATGCGATCAGCGAAATCGTTCGCACCATAAGGAAGATACAATTCGAAGTCTGGTCGTTTCGTCACTCCGATCGACGTGACGGTCTCGGGGAACTGTAAAATCGCATCCTTCGCGGACTTATATGGTGGTAATCCATTGATCAGATGCATGCGCGCTTGATTTTTAACGGACCACGGTATATCCGACAAGCGTCTTAGCTGCCCTTCATGACGCTTTTCCGTTACCTCCGAAAGATCGATAGGATCGAAATAAACGATATCGATATCCGGTCGTTCATATCGATTCTCCTCCCATACGATAGAGCGGACATATCCCGCGCACATCCACCAATCAGGTAATTCTAATGTTGCCACTAGCGTTAACATCTCTTGTAACTCAAGATCGTCTAGTAGTCGTTGATTAATCTCTTCTTCACTCAATCTCGTCTCCTCCGATTCGTAGGACGATTTTTCCTTGATACTGTCGAGATTCCATCAACCGATGCGCTTTTTGCACTTCCTCTAATGGGAACTCATGAATCATTGGCATCTTCAATTTATTTTCTTCAAACAACGTCAAGACATAGGATGCAGCAGTTCGAATACGTTCTGGATCCAGTTGACGTGTCGTGCCAAGACTAAATCCACGAATCGTCCGGCAACTCGCATGAACGTCTGTCGTCGAGAGTTCACCCGCTTCTCCACTACTATTACCGAATTGTACGAGTGTTCCGTAATACGCGAGACAGTCAAGACTTTTTCGTGTCACGTAACCCGCGACAGAGTCAAAGATAACATCCGCTCCCTTATCGACCGTCAATTCCTTCACTTTTTCAGAAAAATCATTATATGTAAAGACATTCTGAATACCAAGTGCACGAACATAAGGTATTTTATCAGCATGTCCAACAGTAGCAATCAATCGTGTCATTCCTTTTAATCGCGCCAATTGAATCAACATCGATCCGACACCTCCAGCGGCACTGTGGATGACGATTGTATCCTTCAGTTTCACTTGTGCGATCTGCGTCAACAATATCTCGCTTAAAATCGAAGTCAACATTCCTGCAGCAGCATCACGTAATGAAATCGTTTCAGGTAAACTGTAAACTAACCGTTCGTCGGCACGGACTACTTCCTTATATGATCCATCTAATACAAATGCCATGACTCGATCCCCTACTTTGATCGCGGAAGATGGATCCGCATCGACGACGATACCTGACACATCCACTCCGAGAACAAATGGAAAGGTTCCAGTCGCCTTGCCACCACGTCGTTGTTTGATATCCGTGAAATTGACTCCGGTCCATACCGCACGAATTAAGACTTCTCCAGATTGTCGAATCGGCATCACGACATCATCCATCTGTAGCACGTTTACATCACCGTATTGTTTTTGAATGACTGCTCTCATAATTCTTCCCCTTTCACTTCACTAAGGTTATTTTACCTTATTTTATCAATCGGGTAACCGTTTCCTTATTTTTACACTATTTTCTCCATTTAGCTTGTTTCCATTCCTTGTAAATAGTATATTTTATATAAATATTCTGACTATTCTATCGAAAAGGAGTGTTTTTATGCCACAAGCTCGTAAAGCGATTCCCCTAGTAATTACTTCTCTTGCCCTGATCGGTGGTGGCGGTTGGTATTGGTCATCCCATCAGGAGAAACCTATCAATGTCTCATCACAAACAAAATTAGCTGGTGTAAACGAGACGCAGGAGAATCGCATCTTAAACATTGACGAGTTGATGAAACAGGGACTCGTCAAGACATATCCGGGTGATCCTAAACTAAAAGCGAAGACATTCCGTGCCGAGGCACTTCTTTCCTCTCCTCCAAAAGAATTAAACCTGAAAGATAAACCAGGTTATCGTTATGTCACGATTCCGCTCGTCATGCATGACACGTCCGATAATTTCGGAGCTTACAGTGTCTATAAACCAAATTTATTCGTTCTCAATGATGGCAAAGGACACGAGTACGACGTCGTCGATTACGTCAATCATAATCCGAAGGCGTGGAAGAACAGTCATCAATATTATTCTCCACATCGCGCTCAAATCGATTTAGTCTATCAAGTACCAGAAGAAGCGAAGACGTTCGTCTTATTCGCTGCTTCCGACGCATTCCCGAAAACGCATACGATTAAAATCGAACTGTGATCCATTGCGCTTGCATGAATGTGCAAGCGTTTTTTACATAAGAATACGATGAGAAAGGATGTATGGTATCATGCTACGTTTCATCTGGAATTCGTGGTGGCGCAACAAGGAACGATTCATTTTATTACTCGTCGGCGTTCTCGTCGTCAGTACCGGTTTGAGTTATTTGATCGGGACGACACAAGCAAATAACGGAACAGTCGTCGACGAACTGCAAAAACGTTGGAAGTCTTCCTACGATATCGTCGTGCGTCCCCCAAATAGCCGAAGCGTGACGGAAGACCTCAAACTACTCGAACCGAACTATATGAGTAGTCTAGATGGTGGAATCACGATGAAGCAATATAAGACGATCCAAGATATCTCGGACGTCGAAGTCGCAGCTCCGATTGCGATGATTGGAAACCACTCTACAAATGCACCTGTTGGTACGCATCGGTTTGACGATTACGGTGTCTATAAGTTGACGATCACCGATAAACAGAATACCGGCTTGAACGTCGAAAAGTACTCTACCGTTAATTATCTCGCTGCCGGATGGACACCAGATGAAAATGCAACACGTTCCGGCGTCTCACCTGCTGTTTTGGGTGAAGATCCCTTATTAGAATTCGGAAGTGCGACGATGGTTGCCGGAATTGATCCCGAAGCAGAAGCCCGCTTGATCGGACTAGATAACGCGACGATCAGCGGAAAACATAGTCGCTACTTTAACAAACAAGACAAAGCAAACGTCGTCGATCCTGAACTCGGAACGGTTGAGATGCCTATTTTGATGAGCGAACGGGAATACGTCGATGCGTCACGGACGTATACGTATGAGAAAATAGACCTCCCGCTTATTAATGACTCGATACAAGAGACGATTCAAGATGTTACGAAGCGTGGTGGTGCAAAGTTTCTAAATACGCTACAGACGACTGACGATCCTGCAAAGACGTATTCAGTCACAACGCAGGACGTTCAAAAAACACTGCTAAAACAGATCATGACGGACTCGTTTCCTGAGCTGCCGTCAGGAAATTCCGAATGGCTGATCCTAAAGCCGTCACCGATTAGTTATCAGTCTATCTCTAGCCCCTTTGCGTCGCGCTGGCCGTTCAGTTACCAAGTTGAACCGAAGAAAGTCGATCCGGATTCGTTACTAGCAAAACGGACGATGTACCGGGAAGCACGCATGTTTGGGAAGACGAGTGATGATTGGCCAAGAGTTCGCTTAAACTACATCGGAGTCTTCAATCCAAAGAAATTGAATATATCGAAGGATCCCTTGACGGAACTACCGATGGAAACGTATTTCCCTGCAAAGGCGCAATGGGTCATGGATAAGAATGATCGTCCGGTTAACCCCGTCAAGGATGTCAAACCGACGAATGATCCGTATGACTTCCTGACGAAACCCCCTTCGATGTTGACGACGCTTGATGCCGCCTTCAAGATTCGCGGCGAAAAAGCGATCTCTGTCATTCGTGTCAATGTCAAAGGCGTCGATCAGATGAATGCAGCGAGTGAGCAAAAGCTCCAAGACGTCGCGAACGAAATTGAGGAGAAGACCGGTCTGATCACGGACATCACACTTGGTTCCTCTCCGCAGCTCGCTTTGACGTACTTACCAGGACTTGAAAAACAATCGGCCCTCGGTTGGGTCCAACAACCATGGATCAAACTCGGTTCTTCAATGACGATTTTCCAAGAGGCGAAGGTCGGCATGTCTGGCGTCATCGCTAGCGTCATCGCGGTTGCGCTCGTCTATGTCTTTAGTTCAAATATCATTCTACTCTATGCACGCAAAAAGGAATTCGCGATTCTATTGTCTCTCGGCTGGCGTCCGCGTCAACTCTCGAAGTTGCTGTTCCTTGAAGCGACGCTACTCGGATCTCTCGTAGCGTTAATCGCTTGGTCGATTCTTGGTACGTTTTGGTTAACGACTGATCATCCGATCGCTTTAGAACGAATTCTGTTAATCGGTCTTGCTGGTCTACTCATTTACTGGGGTGGGACGCTCGTTCCGATGGCATTGATCCGTA
The DNA here is from genome assembly GCF_048985645.1 of Exiguobacterium sp. A1_3_1. NCBI lineage: Bacteria > Bacillati > Bacillota > Bacilli > Caryophanales > Exiguobacterium > Exiguobacterium sp. A1_3_1. Next base: position 12,755 of record NZ_WBYY01000066.1, read on the forward strand.
GAATCAAACCATATGAGAGCATGCGATCCGGTGAAGTCTCTCGTTCGCGCCGATTCGTTCGGTCACAATCGATTCTTGGTATGAGCATGAACCAACTCTTTACGTACTGGCAACGAACAATCCTTTCGATTATCGCGATCGCCTTGCCGACGAGTCTGTTCATCTTCTTCCTCTTCGTGACATTCCGCTTAAAAGGGGTGCTCTATGCGACGTGGCTTGGTGAATATGTCGCCTTAGAAGTCGGCACGATGCATTATGTCGCGATGGGTGTTGCCCTATTGATCGCCATCTTGACGACGACGGAAATTCTTTGGCAAAACGTCAATGAACGTCGCAGTCAACTCGCTGTCTTAAAAGCGACAGGGTGGCAAGACGGGTTGATTCGACGCCTCGTCTTATTAGAAGGTTTGCTGACAGGGTTACTAGCTGGAATCGTCGGACTTCTGTTTGCGCTAGTGATGATTTGGCAAGTATACCGCCAATTCCCGACGACGGAACTCGGTTTCTTGTCTGCAACGATTCTCATTCCCCTGCTGACAGGGATCATCGGTGCGATTTTACCAGCACAGCGCGCTGTCCGTATCGTTCCGAATGCTGCAATCAGCAGCGTCAATGCTAACTCAAAAGAAACCGAACGACGCTTTAAACTTGCTCTTTCATCTATCGGAGCCGTGTTATTCGTCGGTGTCCTTTCCCTCTTCCTGTTTGCAACGAATGAACAACCTGCCAAACAGAAGTCTGTTGCGAAAGCTCCAAAAGTCATCACGACGGGAAGCAAAATTTCCGATGGTCTTACGGGTGCAAAGCGACAGCTCGAGACGACGAAAAAAGAATCATCCGGTGTCATCGAAGAGACGATGGCAAAAGGAACGATTAAGACGTTCCCAGGAGATCCGGCTGTTAAAGATACAAGTTTCTGGATCGGAAAATTGTTGAAGCAACCGCCTGCTTCCCTGAAACTAAAAGAGAAAGAGGGGTATCAGTACATCACGGTTCCGACGTTTTATCAAGATCTCTACTATCGAGATGCTGGGGAGGAAAGTTACTATTTCCCGAATCGTTTCCAAGTGACGGGAGTCAGTGGTGTCTATGAACCGATTGATTATGAAAACAAAAACGAAAAAACATGGAAACAGGGTATGAAGTATGTTGCACCGGGTCGGTCACATGTGAACCTTGTCTATCAAGTACCTGCAGATGAGACAGAATTCGTCATGTTCGTCTCAGGGGCTATTTTCGCAAAGACGATTACCGTTAAAATTGATTTAAAGAAATGACCGAAGACAGCTCGTTCTCAACGTATGCCACCATACGTTCGAACGAGCTGTTTTTAAATGCGTATCAACACAATACCGCTAAGCATGACAAGTAGACTGACGATCTGCACACCTGTGACCGGTTGTTTCTTTGCACCGAACCAGCCGAAACGGTCAATCAATAGGCTGCCGGTCAGAAGACCGATCGTGACGATGACGACAGCGAGTCCTGTACCAACGAGCGGAACGATGAAGGCATTACCGGCAACGAACAACGCACCGATCAATCCCCCGATCCAAATCCAAGCAGGTAAGGGTTGCGAACGATCGATGTGCCATTTCGTTCGGAGGATCAGATTCAGTAATAACAAGGTGATCGTACCGATGACGAATGAAATCAAGGCACCTTTGACGGCTGACCCGAGAACACTACCGAGATGACCATTGATTGCTGTCTGGGCAGCACTCATCATACCGGTTAGAATTCCGAGCAGACGCCAGATAAACAATGAGTTTTCTGATGATGTCATCTGTTGCTTGCGCCGTCGTGCGAAATAGTCACCAAGCGCGACCGTTCCAACGACACCGAGTAACACAAGCACTGCGCCGATGACTCGTGTCAGTGAGAGTGAGGTGACCGTTGACTCAAACAATCCGAAATGATCGATCAACAGTCCCATGATGACCTGACCGAAAATGGGCATGATGACCGTTTGTACGCCTCCGAGTCGCGGAAACAGCAGGATGTTCCCAGTCAAATAGATGACGCCAAGCAGTCCCCCAACCCAAATCCAGAACGGTTCATCGGCAGTAGCCATAAGACCTGTGAGATTCCCATCGACGACCAACACCAGAATCAGTAAGAAGAGTGAGCCGATCGAAAAGGAAATCAGCGAAGCGAGGAACGGCGAACCGACAACGCCCCGCAGCCGTGTATTAACACTCGTTTGAACTGGTACGAGCAGACCGATGATAAATCCAATGATGATAGCAAGCATACGAGGACCTCCTTCTTCATGTGCCCCTTCATCATACGGCAGTCGAACACGCTGAAGCGACCGGAATGCTCAAAAAGGAGCCGGTGCATCGACCGGCTCCACGGATTAGATCTTTTTCCACGACTTCGGATACATCCGCAGTTCCTTCTTCGTTGGATGCTCAGCATCGAGACGTTTTCCGTTTCGTTCAAGCAACATATCGGATACGAGCAAAACAATCGCAAGAACGACATAGACAGTAAAACTGAGGAAGAATGGCAAGTCGAATACGATGATCAGCGGGAAGAATAATCCCATTAAGATGACGAACAAAAAATCGGTCACATACTGCCATTGAATGATTTTTTTCATCTGTGGTTCTACCGTTAATGCCATATCACGTTCGACTTCTTGCGAGTGAATCCGCGCAATCCACACTAGTGCTACAAGTAAAAAGAACAATGGCCAGTACACGTCCCGATTGGCGACGACTAATAAGATACTGACCCCGTACAGCAACGAGCTGTATAAACGTGGTTTGACGAGTTGACGCTTTTCTTCTTGAATGAACGTGATGCGTTC
>NZ_WBYY01000067.1:0-15097 GCF_048985645.1 Exiguobacterium sp. A1_3_1
TGTATGCCTACTATGAAGATGCGGCTCATCTTCATTACGTTAATTCTGATACGTTTGAGGATGTCTTCAAACGCCCAATTGATCTATTTTTAGTTATTTCGTCTTGGAAAGGACTCCAAAATGATGATTGGAAAGGTGTCGCCACACCGAATTCCAAGAAGCGAAACCGATTACTTGCGATGATGCAAGAAGTGAGAGATAAAGGCATTCCAGTCGTTTTTCAATCGACAGAAGATCCGAGCAATCATGAACGTTTTCAAGACGTGGCGCAAGCTGCGGATTACGTTCTGACTTCAGATGAGGCGATGATTCCTGAATACCGTGTCTTATGTGGACACGATCGGATCATGGCGATGCCGTTTGGTGTCAATCCACTGATTCATAATCCAATCGGGGCGACACGTAGCCGAAAGAAGGGCGTCTTATTTGCCGGTAGCTGGATGGCGAAATATCCGGAACGTGTGAAAGATACGGAAATGTTATTTGATGGGGTGATGCAATCCTCGCACGAACTCGATATCGTGGACCGAAATTATCATCTCGACTTACCAGCTTATCAGTTTCCGGAGCGCTATCAATCACGGGTCGCACCAGCGATTCCTTATGATGCCTTACAACAAGTCAGTAAATGTTATGACTGGGTTTTGAACTTGAACAGCATCAAATACAGCAAAACGATGTGTGCCCGTCGCGTTTATGAATCACAAGCACTCGGGAATTTGATTCTGTCGAATTACAGTATCGCCGTCAATAATGAATTTCCGAATATTTTTACCGTGCATGACGCACAAGAGGCGACGGCAATCGTGGAGCGCACGTCGCAAGAAGAAATCGAACGGTTACGAGCAGAAGGACTTCGTGCCGTCATGACGGGGCATACGGTCTTCGAGCGGATGGATCAGATTCTAGCGTTCATCGGGCGCATACCTGAGACACAAAAACATCGTTTACTAGTCGTCGTCGCTCAGGACGGAGAAGACATCCGTAACGTAATCGATCGCCAAAGTCTCACACCCGATGCAATCGTTTCTGTGGATGCATTAACGGAGCAACTTTACAATCAAGCAGATCTCGTTGCTTGGATGGATGGACAGGAATCCTATGGTGAGTATTATCTAGAGGATCTTGTGAATGGTTTTAAATACAGTGATGCCAGCATCGTTCGCAAAGGAAGTGAGTATCCGTATCATGTACAAGAGATGAGCGGTAGCCGAAACGGTGCGATTGTTTGGCGGTCAGCTATCGGATATGACATGTTCCAGGCAGATGAACTGAACGGAAAAACACTGTTGCTTGATCAATTGGAGTGGAACGAGCAGACGGTAGTTCCGACGAATCAGACTCCGCAACTGTCGGTCGTTGTTCCAATCTATAACAATGGAAAACACCTCACGTATAAATGTTTCGCCAGTCTCACGCGGATGGATCGATTCATGGAGTCAGAGATTTTACTCGTAGATGATGGATCGACGGACAGAGCGACACGTCAAGCCGTAGAGCGTCTCGCACGACGTCATGAAAATGTCAGAACCTATTTCTTTGAGACAGGTGGAAGCGGTAGTGCTTCACGTCCGCGTAACAAAGGAGTCGAGATGGCACGAGCTGACTACGTGACGTTCCTTGATCCGGATAACGAGGTGCTCAGTGATCGATATGCCTTTTTGCTTCAAGAACTAGAAAAAGATCCATCACTTGATTTTGTGGCAGGGCATATGAAAAAGCTTGCCGAGAAGACAAGTATCATCGCCTTACCGACGATTCGTAAACAAGGACGAACGGTTTGTGAGGATCCGAAAGCTTTTCTATTGAAACATCGGTTTGCGGTACAAAGCATTCAAGCACTCGTCGTCCGTCGCACCTTCTTGCTTGAACATCAATTGGAACAGGTCATCGGTGCGGTTGGTCAGGACTCCTTGTTCTTCCAAGAATTGATGCTTCGCGCGAACCGTGTCTTACTCGTCAATCGAGTTATCCACTATTACTACGCAGCCGTTGCGGGGTCAACCGTGAATGCATTGACGGTGAAGTTCTTCGAACGAAGTGTCGTCCGAGAGCGGGCACGTGCTGAGAAATTCGCTCGTTATGGAGTGCTAGAGGAATACAAGGAAACTCGATTCGAGCATTTCTTTGAGCATTGGTATCTTGTCAAATTACGCTACTGCAGTGATAAGGATTTTGCACCGAGTGTCGCATTGTTGCGAACAATCATCGGATTCTATGAACCCATCACGTTGACGAACCCATTGATCCGTCAGTTCATAGAACTTGCGGATCGACAGGAGACGGATCGACTTCAACACTTATTACTCGAGGAGGTGCAGAAATGACGGCATCGATGAAAACAGCACGCCCCAAGGATCAAATCCGAGCTGCCTACTACGATCAGTTAGGTGGTGGATTCGGTAAAAAAGTTCGCGCACGTGTTCACTGGATCGTTCGACAAGCAAAAGGGGAGCACATTTTAGATATCGGGTGTTCGGGTGGAGTCGTTCCGATTTTACTTGGACGGGAAGGGAAACACGTCGTCGGAATCGATGTACTACCGGAAGCAATCATCGAGGCCAAACAAGCCTTACTGGAGGAACCAACATCCGTTAAAGAAAAGGTGGAATTACATGAAGCAAATGTCATGACATACACACCTGACATTCAATTCGATACAGTCTTGATGACGGAAGTACTGGAACATATCGGAGAGCCAGAGCGCTTTATCGCCCGTGCCGTCTCGTTCATCGCACCAGAAGGACGACTCGTCATCACAGTCCCATTCGGAGTAAACGATTATGCGGATCATAAACGGACATACTATTTAAATCAATTGCTTGAGCAGTTGACACCCTTCGGTAAAATCGAGACGATCGAGCGGATTGATAAGTGGCTCGGGGTCACGATCCAAGTCTATCCGGAACCTCGAGAGGGTCGAGCAATTTTACCAGCGGAAGTCGAATGGCTCGAGGATGCCTTTGAAGAGGTGGAACGATTGCATCTGGCAACGATCCTTGATTTAAAACGCAAGCAACAGAATCTAGAACGGAAAGTGCAACGGTTAGGAGAACAAACGGAAGAATTGGAGCATATTCGAGCAGAATCGCTACGTCATGAACAGCAACTGCAGGAACAGCATGAACAATACAAGATGCTTGAAGAACAATATGCCGCACTGCTTGATCGATTCGAAGGATCACTGGTGACAAATCTGGAATTGTTGGAGGCGAATGCATCATGGAAATCAAAATACCGCTCACTCGCGCGCTCAAAACTCGGAAAAGTCGTCGTCCGTTACTGGAAGTTCCGACGTCAACTCAAACAACACCGGAGTCGTCGATGAACGTCTTGATGATTTGTCAAAATTTCTATCCAGAAATCGGTAGTGCGGCAAACCGAATGAAGAATATCTTCAAGCGGATGGAACAAGCGGGAAATGATGTCCATGTGCTAACGTCAGAACCGCTCTATCCAACGGCAGAACTCTATACGGACTCGATGTTCTGGGATGAACCGAGCCTCGATACGGCTCATGTGACCCGTATTCAGCCGCGTGACGTCCGGGCAACGAATAATTTATGGCGACGTCTTCGTTTATTCGTCGAACAATTCGTGCTCGCGATTAAAGAGGTGCGGCATGATCCAAAATCCTATGCCTACATCTATGCGACGACGCCATCCATCTTCATGGGACTCGTCGGGGTCGTCGCGAAACATGTCAAAAAGGCTCCTTTGATTCTCGATGTACGTGACTTATGGCCGGAATCGTTGATTGGCGTCGGAATCACGAAATCGCGTCTCTTATTGACTCCGCTCTACTGGCTTGAAAAGTGGATGTATCGTCAGGCCGATCAATTGGTCATCAACAGTGAGGGGTTTCGATCGTATATTGAAGGGCGGGGCATTGCACCGGAAAAAATTCATTACATCCCGAACTCCATCGAGGAAAATGAGTGGTTGATCAAACGCCGAAAAGTATCGGAACAAGTGCGCGTCGTGTATACAGGGAATATCGGACTCGCACAAGATGTGTTCTTGTTGCTTGACGTCGCACAGGAACTTCAACAAGAACAGGATATCTGCTTTCAAGTCGTCGGTTACGGCTATCACAAGCAAACGTTCGAACGACTCGTCAAGGAACGTGGATTGACGAATATCGAGTTTCTTGACGCGATGCCACGCTGGGATGCGTTGAAACAACTCGCGAAGAGTGACATCGCCTTTGCGACACTCGTCGAGAGTACAGCGTTCGATACAGTGACACCAGGCAAAATCATCGACTACATGGCGATGGGCTGTGCCATCGTCGGTGCGGTATCCGGTCATGCGGCGCATGTCATTGAAGAAGCAGGAGCCGGTTATGTGTCTGTCCAGCGGAAAAAAGAGGAGATCGTTGATCATATTCTCGAGTTATCACGAAATCCAGAGAAACGTGCAGCGATGGGACGGGCGGGTGTGGATTACGTCCAACGCCATTTCGATTGGGAACAAAATGAACAGCGCTTGTTTGAAGCCATCGAACAAACGCAGTCACGAAAGGCGGTCGCAGAATGAAGCGCATTGGAATGTTTGTTTGGAATCCGTTTACGAATGATGCCCGTGTCTTACGTGAATGTACGGCACTTGTCGAAGCAGGACACCGCGTAGACCTATACTGCTTAAATGACGGAACACTTCCAGAAGTCGAATACCCGATGTCTGGGTTTCGCGTCATTCGAATCGACCGGACGCCACCTTTTGCGAGGTGGCTCCCGTTCTTTCGCAAACGGAAAAAACGGACCCTTGTTATCGGATTGATGGGTGCGCTTCTTGCGCCATGGCTTATTCCCGTGATGCTCGTGCTCTTTTTACTCATGCGAAGTCGATTCATCCGTTACGCCCTATATAACAGTTTCGGCATTCTTCGTATGACACGTACTGCCCGGAAGCATGATTATGACGTCATGCATGCGAACGATGTCAATACGTTACCACAAGCGATTGGGGCGGCGCGTGGTGCCCAAATCGTCTATGACTCGCATGAAGTCCAAACCGATCGGACAGGATACGGAAGCATGCAAGGGAAATTAGAACGCTGGCTGCTTCGATTCGTCGACCAGACGATCGTTGAAAATGACACGCGTGCAGATTATCATCAAAAATTATATGGAACCCGACCATCCGTCTTGCACAATTATCCGTTTTACGAACCGATTGTTCCGCAACCGCGACCGTTACGCGAAGAGTTAGCACTCGTACCAGACGAGCCGATTTTGTTGTATCAGGGCGGGATCCAGGAAGGACGTGGACTGGAGCGACTCATTGAAGCGATGCCGTTCATCGATCGAGGAACACTTATTTTCGTTGGAGATGGAAAGTTAAAAGGGAAACTCATGCAACTGGCTACGCAATCATCGGAAAAGTCTCGTATCCGCTTCATTGATAAGGTTCCACTTGCTGAACTACCCAGTTACACGGCAGCGGCGACGGTCGGCTTTCAAGTCCTCCAGAACGTTTGCTTCAATCATTATTCCGCTTCTTCGAATAAACTATTCGAATACATGGCGGCGTTGATTCCTGTCATCGCGGCCGACTTACCAGAAATCCGTCGTGTCGTCGAAACAGAAGGAGTTGGATTAATCGTCGATGTCGAATCACCGCAGAGTATCGCCGAGGCGGTCAATCGTCTAGTGAAGGATGAGAACTTGCGACGGGCGATGCAGGAACGAGCAAGCGTAGCAAGGAGACAATACAACTGGGAGCAAGAAAAAGGTCGACTTCTTGCTGTCTATGACTCGATTTTCATGGAATCTAGCGCAAAATAAGAAAAATAGTCAACGACTCGAAGGGAAATCCACGTGCAATGAAGGAGGATTCCTGACGAGTCGTTTTGTTTCATTCGAATAGACACGAAGGATTCGCGAAAGCTTCATAAGATTTACAAAAACGATAGAAAACACTGGAAATGTAAGGTCTGTGAAGAATGGTTTAAGAGATGGTTAGAAGCATTGGAAAGCAAAGGAAATGTCGTTATGGTCTAGTTACAGCCAAGCCACAGACCGTTCGTTGGCTAGTATGACTAACTCGATGGAGGAATGACAAAATGAAACTTTGCACAATCGGACTAGGATATATTGGATTACCTTCTTCTGCGATGTTCGCGGATCATGGCACGGAAGTCGTAGGTGTCGACATCGATCCACAAATCGTCAATCTTCTGAACACGGGAACGATTCATATTGAAGAACCAGGACTCGAGGATGTCATCAAACGAGTCGTCGCGAACGGAAAATTCCGAGCGACACTTACGCCAGAACGAGCAGATGTCTTTTTAATCGCCGTTCCAACTCCTAACTTAAACGATACGTATAAATCGTGTGATTTGAAATATGTCATTTCAGCGGTTAACAACATGCTACCCTTCCTTGAAAAAGGGAACGTCGTCATCGTCGAATCGACGATTGCGCCACGAACGATGGATGATCATGTCCGTCCCTTAATCGAAGCAGCTGGATTTACGATCGGTGAGGACATTTATGTCGTCCATTGTCCCGAGCGTGTCTTGCCAGGACAAATCTTACATGAACTTATCCATAATAACCGAATCGTTGGTGGATTGACGCCAGCGTGTGCGGAGGCAGGTGCTGCCGTCTACGAAACATTCGTTCAAGGTGAAATCGTCCGGACAGATGCGAAGACAGCCGAAATGTCGAAGTTGATGGAGAATACGTTCCGCGATGTCAACATTGCTCTCGCAAATGAATTGACGCAAGTATGTCATCAGCTAGAGATCAACGTCTTAGATGTGATTGAGATGGCGAACATGCACCCACGGGTGAACTTGCATCATCCGGGACCGGGAGTGGGTGGTCACTGTCTCGCAGTGGATCCGTACTTCATCGTCGCAAAAGCCCCATCGCTTGCTCGCATCATTCATACGGCACGACAAACGAACGTTCAGATGCCACAATTCGTTGCCGAACAAGCAGCTCGTCTCGTCGGTTCGCGTGTCCGTCCAAAAATCGCCGTCTTTGGTGTCACGTATAAAGGAAACGTCGACGACATGCGCGAGAGTCCAGCTGTCGAAGTCATTGAACAATTACTCGACCGTGGACTTGACGTCGCTGTCTGTGATCCGCACGTCGAAAGCTCGATTTCGACACGTTTCGAACTCGTCGATGAGCTGGAGGCGATTCAAGGCGCCGACCTAGCGCTTGTCTTAGTCGACCACGATGAATTCAAACAATTCGATTCACGTCGTCTCGCAAACTACATGCGGACACCGTTACTCTTTGATACGAAAGGGATCGTCAATGAGCTCGACGCTGTCAAAGTCCTGAACTTCGGTAATTTGCATACGCACCGCGTGACGGAAGTGGATGCGAAAGCGATATGAACGCGTTACGAACGATTGGGGGAGAGTTGAAGGATCATCTATATCTGATCTTTCGGCTCTCGCTTTATGAAACAAAGAGTCAATATAGCATGCAATACCTGGGTTGGTTTTGGGAGATCATGACGCCACTACTCCAAATCGGTGTCTACTGGGTCGTATTCGGCTTCGGGATTCGTGGTGGGCATCCAGTCGATGGAATTCCGTTCGTTTTTTGGCTCGTCAGCGGATTGATTGCTTGGTTCTTCATCGGCAGTACGATTCCAAGTGGTTCCCGGTCGATTTATGGTCGGGTCGCCCTCGTCTCGAAGATGCATTTTCCATTGAGTACGATTCCGGCGTATGTCATTTTGGCACAATTCTACCGTCATCTCGCGATGATTGCTTTGACGATCATTTTAGGGTGTGCCTTCGGTTACTTCCCGGGATGGCATACGTTTGAACTCCTATATATCGTACCGGCGGGCGTCGTATTCCTCTATGCGGTTTCCTTATTGTTATCCGCACTTGCGACGATGATTCGAGATGTGCAAAACATGGTGACATCTGCGATTCGCATGCTGATGTATTTAACACCAATCATGTGGATTCCGCCAGATCACTCGTTATTTAAGATGTTGTTGATGTTAAACCCACTCGTTTATTTGATTGAGGGATATCGGTCCGCACTCATCGGAACGGGTTATCTGCTCGATCATATGTGGTACGGCGTGTATTTCTGGTGTATGACGTTCGCAATCTTACTTGTTGGAGCATCGATTCACATTCGATTCCGACGCTATTTCATCGATTACGTATAGGAGGGAGAACGATGGGTCATGTCGTGTTTGAGAATGTATCGAAACGGTACATGCTCTATGCCCGACCGATCGACAAGCTAAAGGAAGTGTTGTTCGGTAAGGTGAATGGAAAATCGTTCTATGCTCTGAAGAACGTCTCCTTTTCTGTGGAAGAGGGAGAAATCGTCGGTGTCGTTGGCATCAACGGAAGTGGGAAATCGACACTATCGCATCTGCTTGCTAACGTGACACCACCGACGTACGGTCGGGTCACATTGGGTGGGAAGTCAGCATTGATTGCCATCTCTAGTGGATTGAATAGTCAACTGACAGGGCGAGATAACATTGAATTAAAAGGGCTGATGATGGGCTTGACGAAACGCCAAATCGAGACGATTACTCCAGAAATTCTAGAGTTCGCTGATATCGGGGAGTTCATCGATCAGCCAGTCAAGACATACTCGAGCGGCATGCGAGCTCGAATTGGTTTTGCGATCTCGATTCATATTAATCCAGATATCTTGATCATCGACGAAGCGCTCTCAGTCGGAGACCAAACGTTTACTGAAAAGTGCCTCGATAAGATGCGTGAATTCCGCGATCAAGGGAAAACGATTTTTTTCGTCAGTCATTCGCTCAGCCAGGTAAAGAGTTTCTGTACAAAAATCCTTTGGTTGGAATACGGGGAAGTACGTCTATTTGGTCCGACGAACGAAACGTTGGCTGAATACAATAAATATCTATATTGGTACAAACAGTTATCAAAAAAGCAAGCCTCCCATTACGTAGCTAAGAAACGAACGGAACGGATTGGTTCCGTGGATCAGCAGATGATGGGCGAGACGATTGAACAATCGTCATGAAATGAGATAGGGGATGAAGTAAATGAAACGTGTCATGCTTGTATTCGGAACACGACCAGAGGCGATCAAAATGGCGCCGGTCGTCAAAGCACTTGAAAATCGTCAGGACGTCGAACCAATCGTCGTCGTTACAGCACAACACCGAGAGATGCTCGATCAGGTCCTTGAACTATTCGAGATCACTCCGGACCATGACTTGGATTTGATGCGTCCGCGTCAGACGTTAGAGGAAATGACGGCGCGTATTTTAAACGCGATGCGTCGCGTCCTCAAAAAGGAACAGCCGGATCTCGTCCTTGTCCATGGGGATACGACGACGACGTTCGCTGCTTCTTTAGCGGCGTTCTATCAACAGATTCCAGTCGGTCATGTGGAAGCAGGACTACGGACATATGAAAAGTATGCGCCGTTCCCAGAAGAGATGAATCGCCAATTGACAGGTGTGTTGGCGGATTATCATTTTGCACCGACTGAACAGGCTGCAATGAACTTACGTGCTGAGAACAAGCAGACACCAATCATCGTAACCGGTAATACGGTCATCGATGCGTTGAAGACGACTGTATCACCGACATATACGCATCCTGTCCTATCGCGCCTAGAGAAGTCGGGACGAAAACTCGTTCTTTTGACGGTTCATCGCCGTGAGAATCATTTACAACTGGCAACGATTTTTGAGGCGATCGAACGGTTAGCAAATGATCATCCAGAAATCGAAATCGTCTATCCGGTTCATCCGAATCCGGTCGTACTAGAAGCGGCAGCTCGCTTGGAGCATCATCCGCGGATTCAATTGATCGAACCGCTTGATGTCTTTGACTTCCATAATCTTGCGGCTCGGGCATCCTTCATTCTGACCGACTCAGGTGGGATTCAAGAGGAAGCACCTTCGCTCGGCGTGCCTGTCCTTGTCTTACGGGAGACGACAGAGCGTCCAGAAGGGGTCGAAGCTGGAACGTTGAAGCTCGTCGGGACGAATCCAGAGATGATTTATACGATGAGTCATCAATTGTTGACGGATCAGGTGTTCTATCAATCGATGGCACAAGCGGCGAATCCTTATGGCGATGGACAAGCGGCGGAGCGAATCGTCGATGCCATCATGAGTGAGGTACCTGTATGAGTCAACGTATTCCTCCAGCGATTTATCAATTCTTTCCATTCGGAACGCAGGAAAAAATCTTGCTTGAGGATGCTACAGATGGTGTCTATTTTGATTTTCAAGAAGCGACGACAGACGACAAATTGTACATTCAGTTGTTTGATCAAGGATTTCAACATCCGCCTTCAAAGTTATACCGATCAGACGCCACGATTACAGGAGATCTCATCGAGGTGACCTGTCATTTCGAAGTCGATGCACCATGTGTCGTTCAGTTATTCAAGATGCAATATGGACAGAAAAAACGGATGGGATCGGAAACGGAAACCGTCACATTGACGAATGAGACAGTCGTTCGTGTACAGATGAAACGAGTACCAGGAGCCAAGTATTTCAAGGTGGCATGGAAGTTCTTGCAAGAGGGGAGCTTCCGGGTCCATCTCCGGGACATTCAGATTGTGCAACATGTCACGGCAGGGGAGGAAGCGACGTATGCTATTTAGTTCGACGATATTCTTATTTCTGTTCTTACCGACTGTGTTGATCGTCTATTACCTACTCCCACGCAGCTTCCGAAATGGCTGGTTATTAGTGACGAGTCTATTCTTTTATGCATTCGGAGAACCGCGTTTTGCATTGCTGATGCTACTGAGCGTCACAATCAACTACTTCTTCGCCTTGTTCGTCGATCTGTATCGACACCGAATTGGCGTCAAATGGATCATGTTCAGCATGATCGTAGTCAATCTGGGGTTACTCGGCTGGTTCAAGTACAGCGGATTTTTTGTTCGTTCAGTCAACGAGACATTCGGATTAGGATGGTTCGTACCAGAAGTCGTCTTGCCACTCGGGATCTCGTTCTATACGTTTCATGCGATGAGTTATGTCATCGACATCTACAAAGGGAAGGAAGCGGTGCAAAAGAATCCGCTTGACCTCGCCCTTTATATCGCGTTCTTTCCCCAACTCGTCGCGGGTCCAATCGTTCGCTATAACACGATTGCGAGCCAAATCGAGTCACGAGAAGAGACAGTTTCCGATTTTGCCCGAGGGGTTCGTCGGTTTACGATCGGCTTAGCTAAAAAACTGATTCTTGCCAATGGATGTGGTCAGGTCGCGGATGCCATCTTCAATATGAAAGATCTTTCGATGGGGCTTGCTTGGATCGGCATCATCGCCTACGCCTTACAAATCTATTTCGATTTTTCGGGATACAGTGATATGGCGATTGGACTAGCTTTGATGTTCGGATTTCATTTTCTTGAGAATTTTAACTATCCCTACATTTCAAAGTCAGTTTCTGAATTTTGGCGTCGTTGGCATATTTCGCTTGGATCGTGGTTCCGGGATTATGTCTACATCCCGCTTGGTGGAAATCGTGTCTCACCATGGTTACAGTATCGCAACTTAGCAATTGTCTGGATGCTGACAGGTCTTTGGCATGGTGCGAGTTGGACGTTTGTCGCGTGGGGAGCGTATTACGGAATCTGGATCATGCTCGAGAAAGCATTTCTCGGGAAATGGTTGGAGAAAATGCCAGTCTTCTCGACCGTTTGGACACTCGTACTCGTGTTGGTCGGTTGGGTATTCTTCCGTTCCGAGACGTTCCCAGAAGCCGTTACGTACATTCAAGCGATGTTCGTACCAGATGTAATCTGGGATGAACGCGCGAGCTACCAGCTTGTCCAAAATGGTGTTCTATTGCTTGTCGCGTGTATCGCAGCGACACCGATTCCGAAAATCATCGGAGAGCGATTAGTCGTGTCACTCGGAAGAATTGGTACGACGATGCAGTATGGGTATGCGATGTTGCTACTATTTTTGGCGACATCAGCACTTGTTGCAAGTACGTTTAACCCATTCATCTATTTCCGCTTCTAAAAAGGAGGTCTACTGATGGCACAGCCACTTGAAACAGAAAATAAGCAGGGACAAAAACGGACGACTTCTTTTGAACGGATCATGATGTGGGTGACGACGATTAGTTTTTTACTCATCTTGTTAACGATTGGTATCGGAACGATCGTCCGAGAGGATCGTGTGCGTTCCCAGTTAGAAAACCGTACACTCGCACAATCGGTCAATCCGACGATCGAAGGAATCGCGACTGGAAAAGACATGCTGAAGATGGAGACGTATTTCACGGATCAACTACTTTTGCGGGGAACGTTCGTTGAGATGCAAGCGCTACTATCGAAGGATGTCTTCAGACAGCCATTTCGTAATGGAATCTATACAGCTAAAAATGGCTATATGATCGAACCGAGTGCCTCGACTCAAGTCCAGATTCCAAACGCGTTTCAGCAATTCGTGCAAGAAGTCGATCGACCCGTCTATATGGCGCTAGCTCCATCGAAGACGGTCATTGCTGAACGCGATCAGTTGATCCCATCGTATGTTGCTTCGAACGCACGGACACGTTACGCAGGAATGATTCGTGACTTCAAGGCTGCCGGGATGACGAATTTGTCACTTGATCAATTAAAACTAACGGACTACTTCAAGACGGACCATCACTGGAATATCGACGGGGCAGCGTCAGCATACCAGACGATTACGAAGGGGATGGGCTTGCAACCGGTCACACCATCAAAAGCAGATCGTAAAGAGGATGAGCATGCCTATTATGGTTCATTAGCGCGAAAGACGACGCTTGCGTACGCGACGTCCGGTGATCAGTTAGCTTATTATGGACCAGCATTCTTTAAAGGGATCGATGTCTGTTACGACGGGGCATGCGATCGCCCAGTCATTGATGAATCCTTCGTTCAGCAGGAGGGGGATTACGTCGATCGGTATGAAGTATTCTTGCGCGGGAATCACGGCATCATGTCGATGAAGGAGCAGACGAAGAATGATCGCCCAACGATTCTCGTCTTAAAGGATTCATTCGCGAATCCCGTCTTACCGTTCCTTGCTAAAAGTGCCAATCTGGAAGTCGTCGACGTTCGTTATGTGCCAAAATCATTCGACGTCTCGCAGTTCGCTAAACAAAAACAAGTCGACTCCGTATTGTTCCTGCATAACTCGAACATTGCTGGATTGATGAAGACGTATGAAAACACACTATGAAGGAGTTCATGACATGAGATCCCGAATGGCGAAAAGAAAACCACGCCTTGTTTGGCGCGTATTGAGTGCGCTCCTACTAGGGTTCGTTCTGATTGCTAGTACATCAGCTGGTTTAGCTTTTTTAAAAGTGAAGCAAACGGCAGACGCGTTCTTAACACCGTTAGATGGAGAGCGGCCGAAGCCACTCGAATCGATGAAGCCGGTCAATGTCTTATTACTGGGCGTGGATGAACGGAAAAACGATAAAGGACGTGCCGATGCCATCATGCTTCTTTCATTCAATCCAAAAACAAGACAAGCGACTTCCCTGTCCATTCCAAGAGATATGCAGGTAACCGTGCCGTCTGGCGAAAAGACTAAAATCAATCATACCTATGCCTATGGGGGGGTGAAAGAGACAGTCGAGACGGTGGAGCAGACGTTTGAGACCGATATTCCTTATTATGCGAAAATCAACATGGATGGATTGATTGAGTTGGTCGATGCTGTTGGGGGTGTCACGGTCGACAATCCATCTGCCTTCAGTTGGAACGACCGTCGTCTTCAAAAGGAGTATGAGAAAGGGAAAATTCATCTGACGGGTCTTGAAGCGAGTGGTTACGCTCGGATGCGAAAGCAAGATCCACTCGGCGATATGGGACGACAAATTCGTCAGCGTCAAGTGCTAGAAGCCGTCGGAATGAAGCTTGCTGGACCACAGTTGTTGACGCAACTCGAAAAGATTACGGACGTCATGAAAAACAACTTTACGACGAATATTGGACTCGATGTCGCAGCGCAACTAGCGCAGGAAAATCAGCGGGGGTTCGAACAATTAAAGCCGCTGAAAATCGAGGGAGAAGGATATATCGCAAGTGATGGTGTCTGGTATTTCTTTGCATCGGACGAATCAATGGAACAGACGAAGCAGACAATCGCTAAACTTCTTGCACGATCGTAAGCTATAACTAGTAGTACCATCAGACAAATCAGGATGAGCGTCTCTAGCACATGATTGTGGAGACGCTTTTTTTCTGTCTTCCTCTGATGTAACTCTCCATTCTTTTTGAAAAAAAGTGCTTGGTTCAAAAGTCTTATTTTCGACCAAACCGATGAAATAGGCTTTGACAGGACTTGTAAACGGATGCAAAATGAAAACGATTACATACCAAAAGGAGATGGCTACCGTATGAAACGCATGAGATTCGTTTGTATCGTTGCGCTAACGTTTGCACTGATATTTAGTGGACTCTCTTTATCTGGTCAAGCACTGGAAAAAGGGAAGTCGACATTGGTCATCATTCACTACAAGGCAGACCCGAATGCCACGAAGGATTGGAATCTGTGGTTATGGGCAAATGGACCGGATTATTTTCCGAATAAAGCTCACGCTTTTAACGGCGAGGATGCTTACGGAAAAATCGCAGCTTATGAATTCCCAGTTGATCAGCCGGAAAAAATCGGCTTTATCGTTCGAGATGATAACTGGAACAAAGATGGGGGATCTGAGAATGATCGCTTCATTACGAAAGACATGATTAAAAATGGTGTTGCTGAAATCTGGATCGAGTCGGGAAGTAAGAACATCTCGACAGTCAATCCAAGCAATGGAGCAGATGTCGAAAATATCGACACGAACATCCACTATTACCGGTATGACAATGATTATGAAAAGTATGGCGTTTGGTCTTGGCCGGAAGAGCAAGATGGCAAGCGATTCGAGTTTGACAAGCAAGATGAGTTCGGTGCCGTTGCCAAGGTAACACTCGATAATCCGACGAAAGCACGTCTTGCAGGCGTCATTCCTCATCTTGAAGGATGGTCGGAAAAAGACGGAGCTGATCGTTTCTTTTATGCAGGGGCGAAAGACATCTGGTTGATTGAAGGGGATCAGACGGTATACTACAGCTGTCTCTTATACACATCTCCGAGCCCACGAGACTAA